>DATFMW010000262.1:0-7057 GCA_035266765.1 Gaiellaceae bacterium
CGCAGCACCGCGAACTGGTCGGTGATCGCGAGCTCGCGCCGGCGGAAGCGGAAGAGCGCCGCCGGGCGGCCGCCGCTGCGCCCCGGCTCGCGGCGGCGGCCCGTCGGCTCGAGCACGTCGCGGCGCAGGAGCACGCGCTGCAGGTTCGTCGCCGAGAGCTCGTGGCCGAGGGCGGCGGCGTAGAGGTCGCGCAGCTCCGAGATCGTGAACGTCTCGGGCGCGAGCGCGAAGCCGACGTTCGTGTACGAGAGCTTCGCCCGCAGCCGCTCGCGGCCGGCGAGCACGATCTCGCCGTGGTCGAAGGCCGTCGGCGGCAACGCCTCGACCGGGTGCCAGGCCGTGTCGGCAGGAAGCCCGGGGTCGGCATCCGTGGGCACGAGGCCGAGGTACGTCGTCGCGAGCTGCCACTCGCCCGGCACCCGGCCGGGATCGCTGCGCGTGTCGAGCTGCTCGAGGTGTGCGAGCTCGCGGACGTCGACCTTCTCGGCGAGCTGGCGCTGGATCGACTCCTCGAGCGTCTCCCCGGGGGAGAGGTAGCCGCCCGGCAGCGCCCACGAGCCGGCCGACGGCGCGAGCGCCCGCTCCCAGAGCAGCACCTCGAGCGCGTGGTCGCGGACGCGCAGGACGACCGCCAGCGAGACGTGCGTCGCCATGGGACGCGATGTTTTCGCCTTAGGGGCAGAAACGCTGGTAGACTCCGGCACGGGTTTTAGTCTAACAGGCGAAAACTGGAAGTGGAGATGACGAACACCGAGGTGGGACGCCCGGACCGGCGGGTCGATGTCGAGGACATCTTGCGCGGGGGCGGGCTGACGCGCTTCCACCGACGCGCCGTCCTCGTGACGGGGGCGGCCTGGACGTTCGTCGCGATGGAGATCCTGCTCATCGGTTTCGTGCAGTCGATCTTCGCCGCGAAATGGGGCCTGAACGGCACCTGGCAGGGACTGATCAACAGCGCCGCACTCGCGGGCTCCCTCGTCGGCAGCCTCGTGCTCGGGCGGCTCGCCGACCACATCGGGCGACGCACGATCTTCCAGTACGCGATCCTCTGGTACGCGGTCTTCACGGCGCTCACCGCAACCGCGTGGGGGCCCTGGTCGGTGATGAGCTTCCGCTTCCTCGCGGGCCTCGGGCTTGGCGGGCTGCTCGTCGTCGACCCGTCGATGCTCGCGGAATACCTGCCGCCGCAGCGGCGCGGCCGCCTGCTCGTGTTCCTCGACTTCTGGTGGCCGGTCGGACTCCTCGTCGCGGTCGGCCTCTCCTGGGTCTTCATCGGCCATGCCGTCGGCGGGGCGTCGAGCTGGCGCTGGCTGTTCGTGGCGGCATCGTTCCCCGCCTTCCTGACGTTCGTCGTCCGGCGCACGCTGCCGGAGAGCCCGTACTACCTCGCGCGGACCGGCCGGCACGAGGAGGCGGCTGCGGTGCTCGAGGAGATCACCGGCCGCCCCGTCGCATCCGCCTCCTTCGCCGCGGCCGAGGAGCCGGACTCATCGGCGCGTGAGCTCGTCGCGCCCGGGCTGCGGCGGGTCTCGCTGCTGATGATCGGGGTCTGGATCGCGCTGAACATCTCGTACTACGGCTTCTTCCTCTGGCTGCCGTTCGTGCTCCAGAGCGACAAGCACTTCACGATCGACATCTACCTGCTGCTGACGATGAGCGCCCTCTCGCAGTTCCCCGGCTACGCGGCCGCGATCTGGCTCGTCGAGCGGATCGGGCGCAGGCCGACGCTCGCCGGCTTCCTGCTGCTCGGCGGCGTCTCCGGCTACTTCTTCGCCGTCGCCGAGTCGCAGACGGCGCTCGTGGCGGCATTGTTCTTCGTCGGCTTCTTCAACCTCGGCGCCTGGGGTGCCGTCTATCCGTACACGTCCGAGCTCTTCCCGACGCGGCTGCGGTCGTCGGCGTTCGGGATGCTCGAGGGCGTGGGGAAGGCGGCGGCGATCTCCGGCCCCTACATCTTCGGCAACCTCAAGGATGCGACCGGAGGGACGGTCTGGCCGCTCAGCTTCGTTGCGATCGTGATGGCGGTCGGTGCCCTCTTCGCGGCCGCGGGCCGGGAGACGCGCGGAGCGAGGCTGGCATGAGCGACGGACGCCAGGTCGGCACGGCATCGACGTCGACCGGCTCGCGCTGAAGGGCACGCTCCGGACCGGCTACCAGGCGGGCGCGAAGGCGGCGAATCCCGGGCTGGGCTTGACGTTCCGTCTCCGGGTCCCGGTAGCCTCGGCCCGTGGACTGGCTCCTCCAGCACGGCACGCGGATCGGCGCCCTGGTCCTGCTCGCCCTGATCGCGGGCTGGGTCGCGCGGCGGACGATCCCGCGCGCGGTCAAGCTCGCGCTCGCGCACCAGCGTGTCGAGGACGGAGAGGAGCCCGAGGCGCAGATCGCGCTCGACGAGCAGCTCCAGCGCGCGCAGACGCTCGCCGCGGTGCTTGTGCGGACGATCGACGTCACGGCCGTGGGGCTCGCGGCGATCGTCGCGCTCGGCGAGGCCGGGTTCCAGCTCGGGCCGCTGATCGCGGGCGCCGGCGTCGTCGGGCTCGCGATCGGGTTCGGCGCGCAGTCGCTCGTGCGCGACGTGCTCGCGGGCATGTTCATCCTGTTCGAGAACCAGTTCTCCGAGGGCGACGTCGTGAACATCGCCGGCATCGGCGGCACGGTGAAGCGGATCAACCTGCGCCGCACGATCCTGCGCGACCTCGACGGGATCGTCCACACGATCCCGAACGGCCAGATCCAGGTTGCCTCGAACCTGACGCGCAGCTTCGCGCGGGTGAACCTGAACATCGAGGTCGGCTACGGTGAGGATCTCGACCGCGTGCGCGAGGTGATCGACGCCGTCGGCGCCGAGCTCGCTGCGGATCCCGCCTGGGCCGAGAAGATCCTCGAGCCGCCGGCGGTGCTGCGCGTAAACAACCTCGCGGACTCGGGCGTCGAGCTGAAGATCCTCGGTACCACCCGCCCGATGCTGCAGTGGGAGGTGACCGGCGAGCTGCGCCAGAGGATCAAGCAGCGGTTCGACCGGGAGGGGATCGAGATCCCGTTCCCGCATCGCGTGCTGATCGTCCGCGACGAGCGCGCCGCCGCCCCGGAAGACGGGTCGGCCCCGGTACGTTCCGACGGGGAGAAGGCAGGAAACTGACCAGCAGGAGGCACGGATGGCACGTCTGACCGAGAAGCAGAAGGAGTTCCTCGAACAGCCCTACGTTGGCGTCGTGACGACGCTGCGGCCCGACGGGTCGCCGCACTCGACGGTGGTCTGGGTCGACGTCGACAGCGACGTCGTCTCGTTCAACACCGCCTACGGCCGGGCGAAGCCGGCGAACCTCGAGCACGACCCGCGCGTGTCGCTCACCGTCGTCGACCCGCAGGATGCGTACCGTTGGGTCGCGGTCGACGGGCCTGCGGAGCTGACGACCGAGGGAGCCGACGACCAGATCGACCGGCTTGCGAAGAAGTACCTCGGCAAGGACTCCTATCCGTTCCGGCAGGAGGGCGAGCGCCGCGTGACCGTGCGCATCCGGCCGGAGCACATCGACGGCCGGATCGAATAGCGGTCTAGCGGCGCGGGTCGCCCTCGACCATGCCGTGCGGCTCGCCGTAGGCGGCGAGCAGGTCGAGGAAGGGCACCGCGTCGAACGCCTCGGGGCCGAGCACGCCGGCTCCCTGCCACGCCCCGGTCGCGAGCAGCTCGAGCGCGATCACCGGGTTCAGGGCCGTCTGCAGGACGACGGCCTGGTGCCCGTACTCGCGCATGCACCGCTCGTTGTCGGCGACGTGGTAGAGGTAGACGGCGCCCTGCGTCCCGTCGCTGCGCGTGCCGGTGACGAGCGTGCCCGCGCAGGTCTTGCCGCGCATCCGGTCGCCGAGCGTGGCCGGGTCGGGTAGCGCGGCTGCGACGACGTCTCGCGGCGCAACCTCGAGGCCGCGTACGCGCACCGGCTCGGTCGAGTCGAGACCGAGCTTGTGCAGCGTGCGCAACACGCCGATGAACTCCTCGCCGAGCCCGTACTTGAACGTCACGCGCCGGCACTCGATGCCGCGCGGCACGAGCACGACCTCCTCGTGCTCGACGTTCACGCACTCGACGATGCCGATCCCCTCCGGAAACTCGAAGAGCTCCGGCTCCGAGAACGGCTCGGTCGTGGTGAAGCCGCGGTCGCGCTCCCAGACGAGCGGCGGGTTCAGGCACTCCTCGATCGTCGTCCAGATCGAGAACGTGGGGGCGAAGTCGTAGCCCTCGACGACGAGGTCGGCGCCGTCGCGGACTGCCACCTCGTCGATCTCGGTGAACAGGTGGTCGGCGGCGTAGCGGGCGAAGACGTCGGAGAGCCCCGGCTCCACGCCGATGCCGACGAGGGCGAGCTGCCTCTTTGCCGCCCAGCGATCGTGCTCGGCGAACTGGGCATCGCCGAGCTTCACGCCGGGCCGCTCGTACGGGCGTTCGGGGTCGCGCGTCGAGAGCGTCATCGCCATGTCGAGGTACGTGGCGCCAGTCTCGAACGCGGCGGCGAAGATCTGCGGGTTGAAGCGCGGGTCGGTCGCGTTCAGCACCGCGTCGGCCTCGCTCGACCGGACGAGCGCCGCCACCGAGGCCGGGTCGGATGCGTCGACCGGTGCCGCGGCGAAGCGGTCGTCTTGCAGCGACGCGAGGAGCGTCTCGGGGCGCTGCGGATCGAGGTCGGCGAGCGTGATCTGCTCGAAGAAGTCGCGCCGTTTCGCGACTGCCGCGACCGCTGCTCCCACTCCTCCGGTGCCGACGACGAGAATCTTCATGCGGATTGCGATTCAAGCACAGGCCGCCGCGCGAAGCGTCGATGAAGCGGATCTCGATTGACGCAATGCGCAGCCAGATGGTAGGAATGCCACGCATTGCGCAGAGAGGATGCCCAGCCGCTCCGGCTCTCCGGCGAAGGTGAGCCGCGTCGCGGGCCGGTTGCGCCTGACCGCCGTGTCGACGATCTCGACCGGCGGATCATCGAGGCGCTGCAGGAGAACGGCCGCGAGTCGTTCCGCGGCATCGCGGCGCGCCTCGGCGTCTCGGAGGCGACCGTCCGGGCCCGCTACGCGCGGCTCTGCAGCGACGAGATCCTCCAGGTGGTCGCGGTTACGAACCCGCTCGGGCTCGGCTTCGAGCAGGCGCTCGTCGGCGTCCGCACCTCGGGCCCGTCCGAGGTCGTCGCCGACGAGATCGCACGCTGGCCCGAAGCCGACTACGTGGTCGTCACCGCGGGCCAGTTCGACATCCTCGTCGAGGTGGTCGCGGCCGACCGGAGGGGCCTGCTCGACCTGACGAACCGGATGCGCGCGCTCGACGGCGTCGCCTCCACCGAGACCTTCTTCTACCTCGAGATGTGGAAGCAGCTGTACGACTGGGGAACCCGGACGAAAGGGGGCGGCGAGTGACGGCATACACGACCGCGCAGGAGATCGAGGACCTCCAGCGGGCTGCCCGCGACCATCTGTGGCTCCACTTCACGCGCATGGGCGGGCATGAGCCGCCGATCATCGTGCGCGGCGACGGCTGCTACCTCGAGGACGCGAACGGCAAGCGCTACCTCGACGCGCTCGCCGGGCTCTTCTCCGTCAACATCGGCTACGGCTTCGGCGAGGAGGTCGGTCAGGCCGCGCTCGAGCAGATGCGCGAGCTGCCCTTCTACACGAACTGGACGTACGCCCATCCGCGCGCGATCGAGCTCGCCGCCGAGGTCGCCTCGCTCGCGCCGGGCGATCTGAACCGCGTCTTCTTCGTCTCCGGCGGCTCCGAGGCGGTCGAGTCCGCCTGGAAGCTCGCCCGTCAGTACTACGCCGCGCGCCGTGAGCAGCGGCTGCGCGCGATCGTCGTCAATCCCGGCGGCGAGCCGCAGACCCGCCATGACGCGATCGTCTCCGAGATGGCGCGCCAGCCGCTCCGCTACAAGGTGATCGCCCGCCACATCGCGTATCACGGAACGACCTTCGGCGCGCTCTCGATCAACGGGATCCCGGCGCTGCGGACGCCGTTCGAGCCGCTCGTCCCCGAGGTGCGGCACGTCTCGAACACGAACCGCTACCACCGTCCGCCGGGCGAGACCGAGGCGGAGTTCACCCGCTTCCTGCTCGATGACCTCGAGCGGACGATCCTCGCGATGGATCCGGAGACGGTGTGCATGGTGCACATGGAGCCGGTGCAGAACGCGGGCGGCGCGTTCGTCGCGCCGGAGGGCTACTGGCGGGGCGTGCGCGAGCTCTGCGACCGCTACGAGATCCTGCTGTCGGCCGACGAGGTGATCACGGCGTTCGGCCGTCTCGGGCACTGGTTCGCGTCGGAGCGCTACGACATCCAGCCCGACATCGTCACGTGCGCGAAGGGTCTCTCGTCCTCGTATGCGGCGATCGGCGCGGTCGTGACGACCGATCGCGTGATGGAGCCGTTCCTCGAGGCCAGCTCGATGTATGCGCACGGGATCACGTTCGGCGGTCACCCCGTGATGAGCGCGATCGCCCTGAAGAACATCGAGATCATGAAGCGCGAGCGGATCAACGAGCACGTGCTCGCGAACGAGGGTGCCTTCCGTTCGTCGCTCGAGCAGCTTCTCGATCTGCCGATCGTCGGCGACGTGCGCGGGGCAGGGTACTTCTACGCGCTCGAGCTCGTGAAGGATCGCGAGACGCGCGAGACGTTCTCAGACGAGGAGTGCGAGACGCTCCTGCGGGGCTTCCTCTCGCCGCGCCTGTTCGAACGCGGGCTGATCTGCCGTGCAGACGACCGCGGCGACCCGGTGATCCAGATCTCGCCGCCCCTCGTCGCGGGGCAGCAGGAGTTCGACGAGATCGTCGGGATCCTCGGCGACGTTCTCGCGGAGGCCTGGGAGCGCGTCACATGAGCGCGTCGACGCCGGTCGAGACGGAGATGCAGGAGACGGGCGGCGACGTCGACATCCGGCTCGTCGGGCTGACGAAGCGGTTCGAGGAGGTCGTGGCGGTCGACGATCTGTCGCTGGAGATCGAGCGGGGGCGGTTCTTCGCGCTGCTCGGGCCGTCCGGCTGCGGCAAGACGACGACGCTGCGGATGATCGCC
>DATFMW010000263.1:0-5690 GCA_035266765.1 Gaiellaceae bacterium
CCGTGACGGCGAAGTCGACTGCGGCGCCGTCCGGCCCGGTCGCCTCGACGGTGATCGGGTCAGGCACCGAGAGCACCGGCGGCGTCGCGTCGGCCCGGTAGCCGTAGAGCGCGGTGCTCGCGTTCGGCCCGCTGATGCTCCCCGAGAAGTCGGTTCCCCAGCAGCGTACGTGCCCGCTCGTCGTCAGCGCGCAGACGCTGTCATAGCTGACGCTGATCTCCGCGAATGTGTCGGTGCTGGCGTTCGGGCCGATCACCATCGAGGTGTACGGATTGCCCCAGCACCGGAGATGCCCGTCCGTCTTCACCCCGCACGTCACGCCGAAGTGGCCGGTCGAGACCTGCGTGAACGTGTCGGTGCTCGCGTCGGGACCGGAGACCGAGCCGTAGGCGTCCGGACCGGCGCAGAAGATCCGTCCGCCGACCTCGACTCCGCAGACCTGTCCGTAGGTGCCGGCGCTGATCTGCGTGAACGCGGTCGGGTGGGAGGCGAATGACGCCACGTAACCCGACCAGTCCCACCCCCAGCACACGGCGTGTCCCGCGGTCGACAGGGCGCAGCCGTAGTCCCCGTAGCCTTCTTGGACGTTGGAGCCGACGCTCACCTGGGTATAGGTGCCCGTGCTGAGCAGCCCGGCTGTATCGAACTGCCCGGCGGACGGTTGTATCTGCCAGCCGCCGAAGCAGGTGACGTGGCCGTCGGTCTGCAGGCCGCACGCCCCCTGGTAGGTGACCGCGACCTGCGTGAACGTGCCGCTGCTCGCGTTCGCCTCGCCGAGGAAGCCCGACTGCGCATAGGTGTCCGCGCCCCAGCAGCGGAGCCGGGAGGAAACGTCGACCGCACAGGTCGCCCCGTTGAACGCGCTGATCTGGGTGAACGTGTCGGTGCTGCCGTTCGGGCCGGAGACGCTCCCGTAGGGCGGCACCGGCCAGTCGCGGCCCCAGCAGTCGATGTGCCCGTCGGTGCGGATGGCGCAGTTGGCGTAGTCGCCCGCGGCGACCGAGCCCCCGTCGTAGCCCCAGGCGCCCGGCGCGAGCGCGGCCGCCCCCACGACCAGGCACGCCGTCGCCACGATGTACCGCAACCGCCCGCTCCGCATGTCCGCATCATGCGGCCCCGCGAGGCCGTGGGCAATACGTCACGGTACGTATCGTCCTCGCCCGCCGCGCCGCCCTCGACAGCGTTCGATATACGCTCCCGCCCGTGGAGCTGGCGCTGATGATCGAGGGCCAGGAGGGCGTCACCTGGGAGCAGTGGTGCGCGCTCGCGGACGCCTGCGAGGAGCACGGCGTCGGGACGCTCTTCCGCTCCGACCATTACATCTCGCAGGGCGACGAGGACGCGAACGTCGCCCACGACGCCTGGACGACGATCGCCGCGCTCGCCGCGCGGACGACGACGCTCCGGCTCGGCACGCTCGTCTCCCCCGCCACCTTCCGGGCGCCCGGCCCGCTCGCGAACGCGGTCGCGACCGCCGACCACGTCTCCGGCGGCCGGATCGAGCTCGGGCTCGGCGCCGGCTGGATGGAGCGTGAGCACCGCGCGTTCGGCTTCCCGTTCCCGGAGACGAGCGTCCGGCTGGAGCTGTTCGCCGAGCAGCTCGAGATCGTCCACCGGCTCTGGACGGAGTCGCGCGTCGACTTCCGGGGCCGCCACTACGTTCTCGAGGAAGCGCCGTCGCAGCCGAAGCCCGTCCAGCAGCCGCACCCGCCCATCCTCGTCGGCGGCAGCGGCACCCGCGGCACCGCCGACCCCGCCGCCCGCTTCGCGGACGAGTACAACACGCCGTTCGCCTCGGTCGAGGACTTCGCCGCGATCCGCGCCCGCGTCGTCGCCGCCTGCGAGCGAGCCGGCCGCGACCCGCAGACGATGCGCTTCTCGGTCATGACCGGCTGCCTGATCGGCGCGACGCACGCGGACGCGCTCGACCGGGCCCGCGAGCTGTACGGGCGCCGTCCGCGCAACGACGACTTCGACACCTGGCTCGACGCCTACCGGAGCCGGGCGCTCGTCGGCTCCGTGGACGAGGTCGCCGCCCGGCTACGCGACTACGCGCAGGCGGGTTGCGAGCGCGTGATGCTCCAGCATCTTCTCCACGCGGATCTCGAACCGGTCAGGCTGATCGGCCGAGAGCTGGCCCCGGCGCTCGCGTAGGCTCCTCGCCGCCCTGGTCGAGGCGGAACGGCGGGTACTCGGTCGTCAGGAAGGCCCCGAAGGCGAGCGCGCGGAACGACCAGCGGTTGAAGCCCATCAGCAGGTCGAAGATCCCGCCCGGATAGCCGCGTCCGATCAGCAGGAGCACGCCCGCGACGAGCACGAGCACGCCGATCACGCTCGGCATGTTGAAGGTCCAGTGGGCGCCGGACCAGCCGATGCCGGTGCCGCTGCCGATGAGCCCGGCGATCACGTACTGCGGGATTCCGACGAGCCACCAGCCGATCAGCGGCAGCCCGCGCCGGTGCGTCTCCGGGTAGTCGATCTCGAGCCGCGCCGGATAGTCGGGAACGTCGTCGAGGGTGAACGGCGGGTAACGGTCGGTCCCGATCGCCGAGGTCGCGTAGTAGCCGACGCGCCAACTCCAGCGCAGGACGCCGACGTTGAAGTCGAAGATCCCGCGCGGGTAGCGGCCGGTGAAGAGCAGCGCGACGAACGCGACGAACGTCGTCACCGCGAACGCGAGCCACAGGAAGAGGAGCACGAACCAGTGCGGCAGCGCGAGCAGCCACTTCACGAGCCAGAGCCAGCGGCTGAGCGGCTCCTCGAGGCGCGCCTCCATGCGGACGGGATAGCGGTCGGTCACCGTTCCTCCTTGCTCCGACACTCGACACGAGCGTCCGACCGGGCCGTGCGCCGTCCATCCGGGAAATGCCGGAGGCTTTCCCGGGGCGCCACGATTGGCGCGCGGCCGCGCTCAGCCGGAGCCGACGGCGTCGTCGAGCGCGCCGTCGAGCCAGGTGGAGGCGGCGGCGAGCTCGTCCGCGGCCCTCGACTTCAGCACGATCTCGACCTCCGGGCCCGTCGACAGGAAGCTCGGGTAGGAACCGACGAGGACGCCGGGCCAGCGCTCGCCGGCCTCGACGAGGAGCGGCGCGATCACGCTCTCCCGCGTGCTGAGCGTCCGCCGCCACGCGGCGATCGGGCTGCCGCGGCGGAAGTCCTCCGCGATCGCCGTGAACATCGCCTCCATCTCCGAGGGCAGCCCCGGTAGGACGTACACGTTCTCGATCGCGAACCCGGGCGCACCGCCGAGCGGGTTCGCGAGCGGCCGGCTGCCGCGCGGGAGCAGCGCCCAGCGGGCGACGTAGTCCGGGGCGCGCGTGAAGCGGCTGCGCAGGTCGGCCGCGAGCTCGCCCACCTCCTCCTGCGGGACGGAGAACGCAAACGCGAGCGCCTCGCGGGTGAGGTCGTCGGGCGTGCCGCCGAGGCCGCCGGTGACGAACAGGAAGTCGACACGCGGAGCCTCGCCGCGGACGTACTCGGCAATCGCCTCGATCTCGTCCGGCAGCGCCGCGGTCATGCGGACGGCGACCCCGAGCGGCGCGAGCTGCTTCGCAAGCCATTGCGCGTTCGTGTTCGGCACGTCGCCGGAGACGATCTCGTTCCCGATCGTCAGGATCGAGGCTGACGGGCTCACTGTCTCCGCTCAGGGCGCCGGCAAAGCCGCCGCCTCCGCTCTTCGATGAGCTCCGTCGAGCCTACGCTCATAGCTCGATCGTACGCGTGGCGCCGAAGGCCTGGAGGAAGCGGCGGTCGTGCGTGACGAGGAGCACCGTGCCCTCGTAGCGCTCCAGCGCGCGCTCGAGCTCCTCGATCGCCTCGACATCGAGGTGGTTCGTCGGCTCGTCGAGGACGAGGCAGTTGACGCCGCGCGCAGCGAGGAGCGCGAGCACCGCGCGAGTCCGCTCGCCCGGTGAGAGCGAGTCGGCCGGGCGAAGGACGTCGTCGGCGCCGAGACCGAACTTCGCGAGCAGCGTACGCGCGTTTTCGGGCACAAGGCCCGAAAGCGCTAGGAAGAGCGCCAGAAGCGACGCGGCCCCCGCGAACGTCTCGCGGCGCTGCTCGAGCTCGCCGAGGACGACGCCGGGACCGGCCCAGCGCGTGCCGGCCGCGGGCTCGAGCCGGCCGAGCAGAACGTCGAGGAGCGTCGTCTTGCCGCTCCCGTTCGGACCGACGAGCGCAACGCGGTCTCCCCAGCGGAGCTCGAGGTCGAGCGGCCCGAGCCGGAACGTCCCGCGGGCGGCGACGGCGCCTTCGAGCCGGACGACGACGTCTCCGCTCCGTGCCGCGGGCACGAGCCCGAGCCGGAGCTCCCACTGCTCATACGGCTTTTCGACCGCCTCGACCCGCTCGAGCCGCTTCGCGTACGTCTTCTTCACGTCCTTGCCCTTCTTCTTCTTGCGGCCCTGCCCGTAGCCGCGCTGCTCCCACTCCTGCATCTGGCGCCGCTGCTGCTCGACGCGGTCGCGCTCGGCGACGTAGCCCTCCCAGCTCTCGTAGGCACGCTCCCGCTGCCGCGTGCGCTCCGCCTCGTAGGCGCTCCAGCCGCCGGCGTACTCGCGGGCGCCGTGTGTCCACTCGTCGAGCTCGACGACGCGCGTGACCGTCCGGTCGAGGAACGTGCGGTCGTGCGAGACGACGACGAGCGCACCGCGGAAGCCGGCGAGGAACGCTTCGAGCCGCGCCAGGCCGGCGAAGTCGAGATCGTTCGTCGGCTCGTCGAGGCAGAGGACGTCGAAGCGGCTGAGCAGGATCGAGGCGAGCGCGACGCGGGCCGCTTCGCCACCGGACAGGCCCTCGAGCGGACGGTCGAGCGAGACATCGAAGCCGAGCTCGGCGAGCGTCGTCACCGCGCGGGTGTCGAGGTCGGCCCCGCCGCGGGCGAGGAACTCCTCCAGCGCCTCGGCATGCTCGACTGCAAGGACGGGCTCGTCGCCGAGTCGTGCGGCGAGCGCGTCCATGCGGAAGGCCGCCGCGCCGACGCCGGTTCGCCGCTCGAGGTAGGCGCGCAGCGTCTCGCGCGGCTGCGGGTCGCGCTCCTGCGGCAGGTGCCCGACGGCGAGCGACGGCGGCGTGCGGCGGACGTGCCCACCCTCCGGCTGCTCGAGCCCGGCGAGCAGGCGCAGCAGCGTCGATTTGCCGGCGCCGTTCGGGCCGACGAGCCCGATCCGCGCCTGCGGCGGCACGACGAGATCGACGCCGGCGAGGACGACCTGGGCTCCGTGCGACTTCGCGATGCCGGCTGCGACGAGCGTGCCGGAAGGGCTGGCCATGCGCGACCTCCATGACGAGATCCAAGTGACAACGTGTCACTTGGAAGGACTAGGGCTCGTGAGGACTCGTCAGTCGCGCATAGGCGGCGCCGGAGCGCCGGGTGGACTCTAGCGAGCTGCGATCATCCGAGGCATGGAACAGCGCCCGAGCCCGTCACGGTCGGGGGCTGGGGACGGCGGCCGGGTGCGCCACTTCCACGAGGGGCTCCGGTGGCTGCCGGCGGCGGGCGGCACGGTCGTCCACGCGGAGACGGCGACGTTCCGGGGCGGCTAATCGGGCCTCTTCGCCGACCTCGACGGGCACTCCTGGGAGGTCGCGTACGACCCCGGCTGGCCGCTCGCAGCCGACGGCTCCGTCTCGCTCCCGTAGAGCTACGGGAGCGGAAACGGCGCGCGAGCGAGCGCCGGGACCGCCTGCGC
>DATFMW010000264.1:0-8407 GCA_035266765.1 Gaiellaceae bacterium
CGTCAGCAGGCGGAGGTCGGCCCAGCGCAGGAACGCCGAGAGGACCTCGGCGGGTTCGTGCGAGTGCACGTCCACCGGCTCCAGCCCGAACATCCGGAAGGTTCGGGTGAGCGTCTCGCGGCGGGCCTCGTGCTCGCCGCGCACACGGTTCGCCTCGCCGCTCGTGAGGTGGATCGGAACGACCGTGCCGGTGGCCGGGTCGGCGTAGGAAACGGTGATGCCGCCGACGTCGGGGAAGCTCTGCTCCCACACCGGGTCCTGCACGACGACCGGGACGATCTCCCAGCGGTGCTCGAGCGCCCGCTGCCAGACTCGCTCGTCCGGCGGGACGAGGAAGTCCGAGAGGACGAACACGAACGCCTGCGTGGGAAGGTCGCGCCGGTGCTGCGCGAGGTAGTCGAGCCCGAGCGAGACGGTCTGCTCGGGCGCATGGAAGGGGCGCTCGAACGCGCCCGGCACGGCTCTGTGCTCGCTGCGCGGCGGCTGCCAGTACGGCTCGCCGTGCGCGTAGTCGAGATAGCCGGTGAGACTGCGTGCGGTGCGGGCGCTGTCGCCGATCAGGTCGAGGATCGCGAGCAGCGCGTCCGCCTTGTCGAGCGTGCGCAGCGGCGAGGAGCGGATCCCCATCGACGGGCGCCGGTCGACGAGCACGACGACGCGGGGCGCCTCGTCGGCGAAGAGCTCGCGGACGACGAAGTGGTCGTCGGCACGGGCCGCCGAGATGCGCGCGGAGGCGGCCCAGTCGATCCACGCGACATCGTCGCCCGGCTGGTACTCGCGCGAGCCCGCGACGTCGGAGCCGGTGCCGCGGCGCACACTGCGCACCCCACCGAATGCGAGCCCGATCACCCGCCGTCGCGGGACGAGCGGAAAGACGCCGACGGCCAGCGGGGCGCTCCTACTCCGTGGCGGACGCGGGCACGTCGAGGTCGATGTCGAAGCCCGGCTTCGGCGCCAGCTCGACGCAGCGTCGGCGGACCTCGAGACTTGCCGCCTCCCAGCCGTGGTCGCGGATCTCGGCGAGGAAGCTGGGCCGGAAGAGGAGGCGGTGCATCAACACCGGCACGAAGAGCCGCTCGACGTCGTCGGGAGTGACGTAGCGGCGGCCCTGGATGACCGCCCATGCGCGCGAGGCGCGGTTGAGGGCGAGGCTGCCGCGGACGGAGCTCCCGATCGCGACGATGTCGAGGAGCCGCGTCGCACGGACGAGGTCGACGATCCAGCGTGACACCGCCTCGTGGACGAAGACCGTCTCGACCGACGCGCGCAGCACGGCGACCTCCTCCAGGCCGACGACCGGCTGCAGGCGTGTCAGCGGGTGCGCGCCGAGCTGCTCGTCGACGATTCTCAGCTCGTCCTCGGCGTCGGGATAGCCGAGCGTCGTCCGGACGAAGAAGCGGTCGAGCTGCGCCTCCGGAAGCGGGAACGTGCCTTCGTACTCGATCGGGTTCTGCGTCGCGAGCACGAGGAACGGCTCCGGGAGCTCGCGCGTCACGCCGTCGACGGTGACCTGCTGCTCGGCCATCGCCTCGAGCAGCGCCGACTGCGTCTTCGGCATCGCCCGGTTGATCTCGTCCACGAGGACGACGTTCGCGAACACCGGCCCGGCGCGGAACTCGAAGTCCCGCTCGCGCTGGTTGAAGATCGAGAGGCCCGTGACGTCGGTCGGCTGCAGGTCGGGAGTGCACTGGATGCGCGAGCCGGCCGCGCCGCGGATCGACTGGGCGATCGCGCGTGCGAGCACGGTCTTCGCAGTGCCCGGCACGTCCTCGAGGAGTACATGGCCGCCGCACATGAGGGCGGCGACGACGAGGCTGATCCGGTCGCGCTTTCCGTGTACGACCGTCTCGATGTTGTCGAGAAGCCGGCCGGCGATCTCGGCCGCAGTGCCCAGCTCGTCGGTGCCCACGCAAGACCTCCGAGGCAGAGGGAAGGGGTGCGTTCAGCCTACGTCTCGGAGATTGAGACGACCAGACGCGGTTTGAGTTGTCAGCGCAGCCGACACCCGAGCGGGTGGGCGTCAGCCGACCCCGACGTCGCGCCGCTCGAGGGCGAAGGGGGCGAGCAGTCCCGCGACGGCCGCGAGCGCGAGCAGCGGCAGCGCGTGGACGGCCGAGAGCCCGTGTCGCAGCGGGTCGCTCGCCGAGTAGTGGTAGAAGGGCGACACCTCCTTCGCGACGTCGAGCACGCTGACGAGCGGCGCGAGCGAAGCGACGAGGAACGCCGCGACCGCGAGCGCCGCGACGACGGCGACGGTCAGGGCGCGGCGCCCGGTGGCGGCACCGAGCAGGAGCGCGATCGCGCCGTAGGCGAGCGCGAGGAGGACGGCGCTCGTGGTCGCTGCGGCGAGGTGTGCGAGCGAGACCTGCATCGAAACGGCGCGGGCGCCCACCCAGAGCGAGACGACGAGGACCGCGCCGAGCGCGGTCGTCTCGACGACGAGGGCCGCGAGCTTCTCGAGCACGAGCCGGCGCCGCGACACCGGGCACGACAGGAGCAGCTCGAGCGTGCCTGCCTCCTCCTCGCCGGCGACGGCGCGCGCGCCGGCTCCGATCGCGGCGAGCAGCAGGAGCAGCGGCACCATGAACGAGAAGAGCTCGCTGCCGAGGTAGCCGGCCGCGGAGGTGTAGTCGACCTCGCCGCCGAAGCCGATGAAGGCCTTGAGCGTGTCGGGGTACTGCTCCACGAATCGGTTGAGCGCAGGGTTGTCGCGCACGGTGGGGTAGACGGCGACCATCAGCGCGACCATGCCGGCGAGGCCGACACTCCACCAGAGGAAGCCGCGGCGGAGGTCTCGGAGCGTCTTCGCGGCGACGTTACGCAGCATCGCCGTCGCTCCGGTAGAGGTCGAGGAAGACGTCCTCGAGGTCGGCCTCGTGGCTGTCGAGCGTCAGCACCTCGTAGCGCGCGAGCGCCTTGACGAGCGGGTCGGCCGGGCCGCTCAGCGCGAGGACGACGGTGCTGTTGCGGCGCTCGAGCTCCCGGACGCCGGACAGGCCGTCGAACGCGTGCCCGGGCGGCAGGGCGCCGGTGAAGGTGGCCTCGACGCGTGTGAAGGCGCGCGAGCGGAGCGCCTCGACCGTGTCGACGAGCTCGAGTCGTCCCTCCCGGATCGCCGCGACCCGGTCGGCGACGTGCTGGACCTCGGCGAGCACGTGCGAGGAGAGGAACACCGTCCCGCCGTCGGCGACCCGTTCGCGGAGAAGGGCGTAGAACGCCTGCTGCATCAGCGGGTCGAGCCCCGCGGTCGGCTCGTCGAGGACGAGCAGCTCCGGGCGGTGGAAGAGCGCGAGCAGGATCCCGACCTTCTGGCGGTTGCCCCTCGAGAGCGCGCGGACGGGCCGGTCGAGCTCGAGCTCGAGGCGGGTGGCGATCGCTTCCCCGTCGCCGAGGTCGGGCAGCCCGCGCAGCGCGGCGAGATAGCGCAGGTGCTCGCGCGGGGTGAGGCGCTCGTAGAGGCGGAGGTCACCGGAGAGGTAGCCGGTGCGGGCGCGCACCTCGCGCGAGGAGCGGCGCACATCGCTGCCGAACGCGACGACGCGTCCCGCGGTCGGCCGGATCAGGTCGAGGAGGAGCCGGATGGTGGTCGTCTTGCCGGCGCCGTTCGGGCCGAGGAAGCCGAAGACCTCGCCGGGTTGCACGTCGAAGGACAGGTCGACGACGCCGCGGGCACGCCCGTAGGTCTTCGTCAGCCGCTCGACCGAGACGAGCGCATCGGCCATGTGGCAAGGATCGCGGCCGCCGTCGACGCTCGAATCGGGGGGCCGCCGGATCGGCCGCACGGGAAGCTACTCCTCGCCTCAACACGTGTCCCGACAGGCCACGTCCGGTAACAGATACCGGACGTGGCCTGAGCAGGCCTGTCCCGTCGGTAGGGCCCACTTCTCGGGTGCCGCGCGGTTGACCCGTGTCTGCTTCGGGAGCGCCCCCGCCGGCAGCTGCGCGTAGCCGCCGTAGCCCCGTCCCGAGAGGCCATGTCCGGTAACAGATACCGGACGTGGCTCGAGCAGACGTGCCCGGAACGGGCATGGCCCGGGGTCAGACCCCGGGCCATGCCTCGGAGAGAGCTGTCTGCTCGGGTCAGTCGAGCTTGAAGGCGGCGTGCTTGATCTGCGTGTACTCCTCCATCGAGTACAGCGACATGTCCTTGCCGTAGCCGGACTGCTTGTAGCCGCCGTGCGGCATCTCGGACGTGATCGGCAGCAGGTGGTCGTTCACCCACACCGTCCCGAACTGGAGCTTGCGGACGGCGTTCATTGCGCGGCCCACGTCGCGCGTCCAGACGGAGGAGGCGAGCCCGTAGGGGACGTCGTTCGCCCAGCGGATCGCCTCGTCGTCGTCGGCGAACCGCTGCACGGTCACGACCGGCCCGAACACCTCGCGCTGGACGATCTCGTCGGTCTGCTTCACGTCGGTGACGAGCGTGGGCTGGACGTAGTAGCCGCCGTCGGCAGAGCCGGGGCCGCCGCCGGTGAGGACGGTTGCGCCCGTCGCCCGCTCGAGGAAGCCGAGGATCCGCTCCTGCTGCGCCTGCGAGATCACCGAGCCCATCTCGACCTCGTCGCTCGACATCGGGTCGCCGACGTTCAGCGACTCGACCTGCGGCACGAGCTCGGAGAGCAGCTTGTCGTAGATCTTCGGCCCCGCGATCACGCGCGTGCCGGCGGTGCAGTCCTGGCCGGAGTTCCAGTACCCGGCGAGGCGGATGCCCGCGGCGACCGCCTCGACGTCGGCGTCGTCGAAGACGACCATCGGCGCCTTGCCGCCGAGCTCGAGGTGGATGCGCTTGAGCGTGTCGGCCCCGCTGCGGGCGATCGTCTTGCCCGTGTCGACGTCGCCGGTGAGCGAGACGAGCCGCACGTCGGGATGCTCGACGAGCCGCGCGCCGGCCGGGACGCCGTCGCCGGTGACGACCTGGAGCACGCCCTCCGGGATGATCTCCTGGGCGAGCTGCACGAAGCGCAGCAGCGAGAGCGGAGTCTGCTCGGACGGCTTGAGGATCTGGACGTTGCCGGCTGCGAGCGCGGGGCCGAGCTTCCAGACGGCCATCATCAGCGGGTAGTTCCACGGGCAGATGCCCGCCACGATCCCGAGCGGCTCGCGGCGGACGATCGACGTGTAGCCGGTGATGTACTCGCCGGTCGACTTGCCTTCGAGGTTGCGTGCGGCGCCGGCGAAGAAGCGGAGGTTGTCGGCCGAGAACGGCATCTCGTCGCGCGAGGCCATGAGCGGCTTGCCGACGTTCAGCGACTCGAGCTGGGCAAGCTCCTCGCCGTGCTCGTCGAGCACGTCCGCAAGCCGGTGCAGCAGCTCGGAGCGCTCTTTCGGCGTCTTGTCGAGCCACTCGGGCAGAACCTTCTTCGCCGCCGCGACCGCCCGGTCGACGTCCTCGGCGCCGCAGCGCGGCACCTCCGCGATCGTCTGCCCGGTCGCGGGGTTGATCACCTCCATCGTCTCGCCCGAGGCCGCGTCGGTGAAGCCGCCGCCGATGAAAGCCTGGTACCTGGTCTTCGTGGTGCTCATGCCGTTCCTCCCTCTCTCGTCGAACCGCCCCCGCCGCCGACGCTAGCGGCTGCTGGCGTCGGCGAGCGCCGCCTCCAGGATGGCGAGCCCGCGCTCCAGCTCCTCGTCGGTGGCGGAGAGGGGCGGCAGCAGCCGGATGACGTTGCCGTAGAGGCCGCAGGAAAGAAGGATCAGCCCGTGCTCGCGCGCGTAGGCGGTGACCTTGGCGGCGGCGTCGCCGCTGCGCTCGGCGAGCTCGAGCGCGAGCATGGCGCCGAGGCCGCGCACCTCGCCGACGAGCGGGCTGCGGTCGGCGATCCCGTCGAGCCGGACGTGCAGGAGCTCGGCGACGTGGGCGGCGCGCTCGCGGAAGCCCGGGGCGGAGAGCTCGTCGAGGACGGCGACGGCGGCGGCGCAGGCGACGGGGTTGCCGCCGAACGTGCCACCGAGCCCGCCGGGCGGGACTGCGTCCATCAGCTCGGCCTTGCCGGTGACGGCTGCGAGCGGCAGGCCGCCGCCGAGCGTCTTGCCGGAGACGATCAGATCCGGCTCGACGCCGAGCTGCTCGATCGCCCACATCGGACCCGTACGGCCGCAGCCGGCCTGGACCTCGTCGTCGACGTAGAGGATGCCGTGCTCGTCGCAAATCGCCCGGAGCGCCTGGACGAACTCGGGCGGCATCGGGATGAAGCCGCCCTCGCCCTGCACCGGCTCGAGGACGAGGCACGCCACCGAGGCCGGGTCGAGGTCCTGCTTGAAGAGCAGCTCGAGCCCGGCGAGCGCGTCGTCGGTCGTGACGCCGCGGTACGGGTACGGCGCCGGGGCGCGGTAGACGTCGCCGGCGAGCGGGCCGAAGCCCTTCTTGTAGACGAGCTTCGACGTCATCGCCATCGTCAGGTTCGTGCGGCCGTGGAAGGCGCGGTCGAACACGACGACCCCCGGGCGGCCGGTGGCGACGCGGGCGATCTTGACCGCGTTCTCGACCGCCTCGGCACCCGAGTTGAGCAGCACGGAGCGCGTCTCGGATTCGCGGAGGCTGGAAGCGCCGTCCGCGGAGCGGCCGGCGCCCGGCTCGGAGGTCGCGCCGCCTGCGGCGGCCCGGGGCCAGAGCTCGTCGAGTCGCCGGCAGACGTCGACGTAGGGCTCGTACATCCCGACCATGAAGCACTGGTGCAGGTAGCGGTCGACCTGCTCGTGGATCGCGCGGACGACCGACGGGGCTCCGTGCCCGAGGTTCTGGCAGGCGATGCCGCCGCCGAAATCGAGATACTCGCGGCCGTCGGCGTCCCAGATGGTCGCGCCCTCCGCCCGGCCGACGACGAGTGCAGGCGTGGTAACCCCGCGCGCGACGTAGCGCTCGCGTGCGTGCAGGACCCGGTCGGAGGTGGCGTGCTCGTCGACAGACATGGGCGCCGGGATTATGTCTGTGGCGATGCATGGTTTCAAGCGGGTGTAACTACGGATTGCGAGGCAGATGCCCTATTCGACTGTCGAAATGCGCAGAACGGATGTGTCCCGACGAGACGTGTCTGACCGGGCCGGCTCTCCGCCGCGCGCGACCGCGCTCGCGCGCGGCACGCAGCGGCCTGCGACCGGGCAGCGGCCGCGAGGATCCCGTTCCCGAGCAGGAAAGCGAAGCGGTGCGAGGGAACAGAGCGAGCCGGCTCCATCGGCTCGCCCGAGCCAGCTCAGTACGTCAGCTCGACGCTTTCCAGGACGATCGACTGGGCGAGCGGGTCGCGCGGGTCGATCTGCTCGACGTCGCAGCGGGCGCCCTCGGCGATGGTCCCGCGCGTCGCGTCGCTGAAGTGCTCGACGAAGTGCGCGGGTGTCATGTGCGACATCGGCCCGACGCGCACGCGCACGGCGCGCACCGACGACGCGTGCTCTCGGGCCGCGACCGACTCGATCTCGCGGACGAGGTCGGCGAGGAGCGCCCGTTCGTGCATCAGGCGACCGCTCCGACCTCGCGGCGGATCGACGCGGCGACGACGCCCGCCGCCTCCGCGACCTCGGGCGTGAGCTCGGCGCCCGTCTCCCAGCGGCCGCCCTCGATCCCGTAGACGATCGTCCGCGCGGGCAGCTTCCCGAGCGCGCGCGCGAGCTCGACCGCCTCGGCGACGCCGAGCAGGTGCGTGGATGTGCGGCGGAGCTCGTTCGGTAGCGGGTCCTCGTGTGCGGGAAGCCGCCGTACCGTGCCCGGCTCGGCTCCCGACTGGGTTGCGTCGACGACGATCGCAGTTTCGCAGTCCTCCCAGAGCGAGAGCAGCGTCACCGGCTCACCCTCGCATGCGACGGCGAGCACGTCCTCCGGCAGCGTCCCCTCGAGCAGCCGCAGCACCTCGAGCCCCGCCGCGTCGTCGCCGCGCAGCGCGTTCCCGACACACACGACGCAGGTGGTCATCCGCGGTCGATCTCCAGTGTGAGGAAGTGCGTGGCGCACGAGATGCACGGGTCGTAGTTGCGGATCGCCTGCTCGCAGCGGAGGCGGAGCTCCTCGTCGGGCAGGGCGGCGTGCGCCGAGACGAACGCGTGGAGGTCCTCCTCGATCGAGCGCTGGTTCTGCGAGGTCGGCGGGACGATCTTCGCGTCGAGGATCGTGCCCGTGCCGTCGAGGCGGTACCGGTGGTAGAGGATGCCGCGCGGCGCCTCGCTCGCGCCGTGGCCGACGCCGGCCGCCGGGACGACGGCGAGCGCAGGGTCGTCGGGCCGTTCGTAGGCCGCGATCAGCCGCAGCGCCTCGTCGCAGGCGTGCACGAGCTCGACGGCGCGGACGACGATCGAGCGAAACGGGTTGCGGACGACCGGCTCGAGCCCGGCCTCGTCGGCGGCGGCGGCCGCGGCGGGCGAGAGGAGGTCGCGGTGGAGCGCGTAGCGGGCGAGTGGGCCGACGAGGTACGAGTCG
>DATFMW010000265.1:0-4857 GCA_035266765.1 Gaiellaceae bacterium
GGTGGAGCTGTTCAAGAACTCGGTCGAGGTCCCCGGGCGCGAGATCGAGGCCCTCCAGGCGGCGGCGCGCGACGCGGGCGCATACGTCGTGATGGGCGTCTGCGAGAAGGCGCCGGGCACGCTCGGGACGATGTTCAACACGCAGGTCTTTCTCGGCCCCGACGGGGCACTGCTCGGCAAGCACCAGAAGCTGATGCCGACGGTCGGCGAGCGGCTCGTTCACGCCGGCGGCTTCGGCGACACCTTCGGCGCGGTCCCGACCGCGTTCGGCCCGATGAGCGGGCTGATCTGCGGCGAGAACTCGAACCCGCTCGCCGTGTTCGCCCTCACCGCGGAGGCGAGCCGCGTCCACGTCATGAGCTGGCCGAACCACTTCCCGACCATCTCCGACCCGATGCGCAACCGCGTCGAGATCGACTCGAAGGCCTTCGCGCAGATGTCGAAGGCCTACGTGATCTCGGCCTGCGGCACCGTCGACGAGCGGATGATCGAGCTGCTCGAGCTCTCCCCTGGCGACGAGGAGTTCATCCGCAACCCGGAGCTGACCGGCGGGTCGCTGATCGTCGGCCCGGACAGCCGCACGCTGGCGGGCCCGCTCGGCGCCGAGGAGGGGATCCTCACCGCGGACCTCGACCTCGAGGTCGGGATCAAGATGAAGCTCCGCCACGACTTCGCCGGCCACTACAACCGTCCCGACGTCTTCCAGATGCGCGTCAACACACAGCGCCCCGAGCTCTACGGCCGCATGTCGCTCGGGCTGCCGGAGCCCGATCCGGCGGCGCTCGGCGACGAGCAGGCCGCCTATCTCGACCGTGTCCTCCGCGCCCACGAGCTCACGGAGGGAAACGGCGACGACCCCTGAGCCGGTCGGTCTCGCCGTGAGACGGGAACTGGCGCATCGCCGAAGGCGGCGCGCCAGGGGACCTGCTTGAATCGATCCGTGGCTGCCCTCTATCGAAAGTACCGTCCGCAGAGCTTCGACGACGTGGTCGGTCAGGAGGCCGTCGTCCGGACGCTGAGGAACGCGATCGCCGCCGGCAGCGTGCGCCAGGCGTATCTCTTCGCCGGCCCGCGGGGCACCGGCAAGACCTCGATGGCGCGGATCCTCGCGAAGAGCCTCAACTGCGCCCAGGGGCCGACGGCGACCCCGGACGGCACCTGCAACGCGTGCGTGGCGATCACCGCGGGCACCTCGCTCGACGTGATCGAGATGGATGCCGCCTCACAGCGCGGCATCGACGACATCCGCGAGATCCGCGACCGCGTCGTCCTCCAGCCGGTCGAGGGCCAGTACAAGGTCTACATCCTCGACGAGGCGCATCAGCTCACGGACGCGGCCTGGAACGCCCTGCTGAAGCTGATCGAGGAGCCGGCGCCGCATCTCGTCTTCGTCTTCTGCACCACCGACCTCTCGAAGGTGCTGCCGACGGTGCGCTCGCGCTGCCAGACCTTCGTCTTCCAGCGGCCGCGCCTCCAGGAGCTCGTCCAGAAGCTGCGCCTGATCGCCGACGCCGAGGAGATCGACGTGCCCGACCAGGCGCTCGCGCTGATCGCCCGCGGCGCGCGCGGCGCCTACCGCGACGCCGAGTCGACGCTCGATCAGCTCGCCTCCGCAACGGAGGGGAAGGTCACCGTGCAGTCGGTGCTCCAGCTGCTCGGCACGGTCGAGGAGGAGGCGCTGCTACGGCTCTGCGACCTCGTCGTCGACCGGGACACGGCCGGCGCGCTCACGTTCGTCGAGGAGCTGTCCGAGCGCGGCCACGACCTCGGCCGGCTCGTCTCCGACCTGATCGAGCACCTGCGCCACCTGCTGCTCGTGCAGCACATGGGCGAGGTGCCGGAGTCGGTACCCGTGACCGAGGAGACGCGCGAGCGGCTGCGCGCCCAGGCGAACCAGCTCGGCGAGGCGGCCGTGATCCGGCTGCTCGACCTGCTCGCCGTCGCCGTCGACGACATGCGCCAGGGCGGTGATCCGCGCCTGCCGCTCGAACTCGCGCTCGTCAAGGTGACGCGACCGGCCGCCGACCTCTCCCGCGAGTCGCTCGCCTACCGGCTCGAGCGCCTCGAGCAGCCGGGCACGGCCCGTGTGGCGAAGGAGCCTTCCCGTCCGGAGCCGGCTCCCGCCGAGGCGCCCGCCAACGAGCCGGCGGCCGTGGACGAGTCGATCCCGGCTCCGGACCTCGACCTCGTCCAGCTCCAGGACGCGTGGTCGCGGCAGGTGCTGCCCGCGGTCGAGGAGCGCGGCGGCATTCCCGCGGCGTCGATCCTGCGCGAGGCGCATCCGGCGCAGTTCGCCGACGACACGCTCACGGTCGAGTTTCCGGCGACGGCCCGGTTTCACCTCGACCTCGCCCAGGACCCGCGCAACGCCACCGTGCTCGCAGAGGCACTCTACGACGTCACCGGCCGCCGGCTCTCGCTCGCATTCGCGCTCGGCGAGGCCGCGCCCGACGTCCACACCGAGCCGGAGGGGCCCGCCGGCGAGGACGCGATTCTCGAGCTGATGAAGGAGACGTTCGACGCACGCGAACGGGGGGAATGACCAGACGATGTCGTTCGACATGAACAAGCTCATGCAACAGGCGCAGCAGATGCAGGAGCAGGTGCAGCGCCTGCAGGAGGAGGCCGAGAAGGAGACGGCCGAGGCGTCCGTCGGGGGCGGCCTCGTAAAGGTGACCGCGAACGGCGCGGGCGAGGTGCTCTCGATCGAGATCTCGCCCGACGCGATCGACCCGACCGACCCGGAGGCGCTCAGCGACCTCGTGCTGGCAGGCGTGAACGAGGCGATCCGCTCGGCCCGCGCGGCCATCGAGGCGAAAACCCAGGCGATGATGGGCCAGCTGGGGCTCGGCGGCCTCGGTCTGCCGGGTCTCGGAGGCTGACGCGGCCCACCGCCGCCGAAGCAGCTACCGTCCTCGCGTGTCTGCCCCGCCGCCCCGCCGCAGCCTTCGCGGCCGCTATCTGCTCTCGAACTGGCTCTGGCTCGTGATCGTGCTGGCGCTGGTCGGCATCGTCGTGTGGGGCTGGGCGTTCGACTACGCCCACTGACGCCTCTTTTTCCAAGTAACACGTTGTCACTTGGGAAGAGATGCCCGGCCGTTCGTGGCGCCCAGGCGTCTCGCGGCGCACCTAGTGACAACGTGTCACTAGGAAGGGCACGTCCGGAGGAGACGGCTACAGTGCGCCGGTGCTGAGCCCGGCCGTCGACAATCTCGTCGCGCAGCTCACGCGGCTGCCCGGGATCGGCAGCCGTACGGCGCAGCGACTCGCGTTCCACCTGCTCCAGGTCTCGCCGCAGGAGGCCGGCGCGCTCGCGGCGGCGATCGTCGAGATGAAGGAGCGCGTCCACTTCTGCCGCGAGTGCGGCAACCTCACCGAGAACGAGCTGTGCGCCGTCTGCCTCGACGCGCGCCGCGACCGGACGACGATCTGCGTCGTCGAGCAGCCGGTCGACGTGATCTCGCTCGAGCGGACGGCGGAGTACCGCGGCCTCTACCACGTGCTCGGCGGCTCGCTCTCGCCCCTCGACGGCGTCGAGCCCGAGCACCTCCGGATCGACGAGCTCCTGCACCGTGTCGAGCGGGAGGGCGTCGTCGAGGTCGTCCTCGCCACGAACCCGAACATGACGGGCGAGGCGACCGCCGCCTACCTCGCCGACCGGCTGCGCGGACGCGTGCGCGTGACCCGGCTCGCGAGCGGCCTCCCCGTCGGCGGCGACCTCGAGTACGCCGACGAGGTCACGCTCGGCCGTGCCCTCTCCGGGCGCCGAGAGATGTAAGGACACGGGGGAAACCAGGTTTCCCCCGTGAGCCCCCTTCTTCGGCGCGCGTGACGTGGCGACGGTGGCGCTGCGGGGCGAGCGCGGTCGCCCCTTCGCGGATGGGAGCGCGGTCGACCAAGAGTGGATCTGGACGATTTGCCTGCCCCGGCGCGGTCGCGCGCGGCCTCCGGCCGGGCGCATCCGCTGGTTCGCCTCGACCTAACGCGCCTACGGCCGCGTTAGCCCGAGGCCTGAACGATGGAGAGGTGCGCAGCCGCCCGGGCCGCAGGCTAAGCGTCCGCTTCAGTGGCGCTTAGCCGGAGGCCGAACCAGCGGCCGGTCCTGCCGCAGGCACGACCGGCCGCGCCGACACCGCGACCCCGTCCACATCCACTCTTGGGCGAGTGCGCTCTGTCGGCGAAGGCGAGACCACGCTCTCGCCGTAGCCACCCCGACCTCACGCGATTCCCCGCCGAAGGAGGGGGCCTATGGGGGAACCCTGCGGTTCCCCCATACACTGGAGTGGTGTCCACCACGCAGTACGAGGCCGTTCCGGCGGTCGCGGCGGACGCGGAGGCCCGCGGGCGCGACCTCGTCGTGATGAAGTTCGGCGGCTCCTCCGTCGCCGACACCGGCAAGATCAAGGACGTCGCACGGCGGCTCGTCGAGGCGCGCGAGGGCGGCCATCGCGTCGTCGGCGTCCTCTCGGCGATGGGTGACACCACCGACGAGCTGATCCGGCTCGCCCACGAGATCTCGACGCGGCCGCAGCCGCGCGAGTACGACATGCTCATCTCGGTCGGCGAGCGGATCTCGAACGCGCTCTGCGCGATGGCGATCACCGACCTCGGCCACGAGGCGATCTCGCTCACCGGCTCCCAGGCCGGGATCGTCACCGACACCGTCCACGGCAAGGCGAAGATCGCCGAGGTGCGGGCGACGCGGATCAACGACGCGCTCGACCAGGAGAAGATCGTGCTCGTCGCCGGCTTCCAGGGCGTGTCGGCCGTCTCGCACGACGTGACGACGCTCGGCCGCGGCGGCTCCGATACGACCGCGGTCGCGCTCGCGGCGGCGCTCGGCGCGTCCGCCTGCGA
>DATFMW010000266.1:0-3020 GCA_035266765.1 Gaiellaceae bacterium
CGCCGCCGACGACGATCAGCGGCTGCTCCGTCCGCGAGACCTTGACCCGGTCGACTGCCTCGGCGAGGAGCTCGTCCGCAATCTCGAGCGCCGGGCGGAGCAGCCGGTTGCGCGCCGCGGCCGCCCGGTCTCCGAGGTCGGCTCGCCCGGCTGCGACGGCCGCGTCGGTGAGCGTCGGCGTGTCCCCGCCGAAGACGAGCCCGCGCGTGGACAGCTCGTAGCCGACGCTGCCGGGACCAACCGCGACGCTCCCGTTGTGGGCGCGAACGATGCTCCCGCCGCCGAGCGCGACCGAGACGATGTCGGGCATGCGGAAGTTCGTCTCGATCCCGCCGATCTCGACGGGCAGGCTCGACTCGCGCGGGAAGCCGTTGACGAGCACGCCGACGTCTGTCGATGTCCCACCGACGTCGACGACGATCCCATGCTCGGCGCCCGTGAGGTAGGCGGCGCCCCGGATCGAGTTGGCGGGCCCGCTCCCGATCGTCAGCACCGGGTAGCGGGTCGCATGCTCGAGCGCCATCAGCGTGCCGTCGTTCTGGGTGAAGAAGACCTGTGCGTCGAGCCGGCGCGACGCGAGCGCAGCCTCGAGCGCGCCCGCGACATCACGCACGACCGCGGTCAGCGCTGCGTTCAGCACCGTCGCGTTCTCCCGCTCGAGCAGCCCCACCGAGCCGATCTCGTGACTGAGCGAGATCTCGATCTCCGCTCCGAGCTCGGAGCGCGCGATCTCGGCAGCGAGCAGCTCGTGCTCGGCCGAGACGGACGCGAAGACGCTCGTGAAGGCCACGCCGTCGACGACCCCGGCGACGCTCCCGAGGAAGCGGGAGACGGCGTCGCGGTCGAAAGCGGCGATCTCCTGCCCGTCGAACTCGCTGCCGCCGTCGACGACGATCTCGCCCGCCGAGACGATCTCGCGCAGGTCGGCGGGCCAGGCGAAGAGCGGCGGGATCGAACGGGTTGCCGGCCCGCCGATGCGCACGACGGCGACGCGCTGCAGATGCTGCCGCTCGAGCACGGCGTTCGTCGCGTGCGTCGTCCCGAACATGACGTGCGTCATCCGCGCGCGCTGCTCGTCCGTCGCAGCGAGCACGCGGTCGAGCGCCTCGACCACGCCGCTTGTGACGTCACGGGTGGTCGGGACCTTCGCCTTCGCGAGCAGCCGGTCGTCCCGGTCGAGGACGACCGCGTCCGTATTCGTGCCGCCGACGTCGATGCCGAGGCGGAGGTCAAGCGGCCGCGGCATGCGCCTCCTCGACGGGGACGTAGTCGAAGTCGTAGCCGAACGCGCGCGGCCCGGCGGTCTCGAGGCCGCGGTCGCTGCGCCACACCGGGTCGCAGCGGAGCGCGACGACGCTCACGCGCTGCCCGTAGCGCAGCCGCTCGGTCGTGATCGCCGAGCCCGAGTCGTCGTCGAGCACGGTGATGATGTCGGGTACCGAGGCGACGACGCGGTCGGCCTCGCGCGCGACGAGGTTCTCGTTCTGGATCTCGAGCCGCACCATCCGACCGGCATCGACGCCGAGACCCTCGATCAGCGCCGACCCGCGCACGAAGCCGCCGGTCGTTCGCCGCTCGATGTCGGCGACCTTCCCCTGCAGCAGCCGGAAGCCGCCGAGCTCGGCCACGAGCTCGGCGACCGGGTCCGCGGCCGCAGTGCGCAGGAGCTCACCGATCCGGTGCGCCAGCCGGACGGTGCCGTGGACGGCCGCGTACCGGGCCTCGTCGACCGTCATCAGGAACTCGGTCGAGGAGGCGCGCGCCCCGAACTCGACGGCAACCGCCCGCACGACGCGCTCGATCCAGCGGCCGCCGATCGTCTCGATCACGAGGGTGTTCCCGCGCTCGTCCGTCATCACGCACGGGTTCGGCGAGATGCCGGCCACATACATCGAGACCTGCTGCATCTCCGGGAAGGCACGCCCCATCCCGTCTGCGTCGAGGACCGGGAGACCCAGCGACGACGCCCATGCGATCGGAACCAATCCGTTCGAGCCGCCGATCTCCGAGGCCATCAACGCGACAACCGGCCGACCGAGCACCTCCTCGACGCGCTCGCGGAGCCGGCCGGCCTCGTCGCCGTTGCTGAACTTCTCGATCGATACCGTCGGCGCCCCGACCCCTCCGCACGGCATCACGATGCCGTCGCCGGGAAGCTCGTCGGGCGTCACCAGCTGGACCGGGCCGTGTACCTCCATGGCCCGGCGCGCGAAGAGGAGGCCGATGCGCGAGTCGCCGCCGCCACCCGCGCCCAGGACAGCGCAGCCGCGAGCGATGTCGGGGAGGTCGGCGGGGCCAATTTCCATCGCCTGAACCTACTCGAGCGCACCGCACCCCGCTCGACGAGCGGGGACGCACCGGCTGCGCCGACACGGCGAGCTCGGCTCGGGTCGTATCGGTACTCCGCCTCGGCACTCCGCCACGGGCCGGTGCCGCTCCCGCGACACGGCTCGCGTAGATTCACGGCGTGCTCCTCGAGAACGGTCTCGTCCGCACGCTCGACCCCTCGCTGCCGACCTCGCGCGCGCTCGCGATCGCCGGCGAACGGATCGCCGGCGGCGTGGGCGTCCACGAGACGGCGCTCGCGAGCCCCGACACCGTCAACCTCGGCGGACGCTGTGTCCTGCCCGGCTTCACCGACTCCCACGTCCACTTCCCCACGTGGGCGCTCGCGCAGACCGAGGTCGCCCTCGACGGCGCCACCTCGCTCGAGGAGGCGCTCGCCCGCGTTCGTGCCGCGCTCGACGGCCTCTCCGAGGGCCGCTGGCTGCGCGGCTACGGCTGGCGGAACGGCGACTGGCGCGACGGACGGGAGCCGACGAAGGAGGATCTCGACGCGGTCACGGGCGACCGGCCTGCCGTGCTCGTCGCGAAGGACTACCACTCCGTCTGGCTCAACTCCGCCGCGCTCGCGGCCGCCGGCGGCGACCTCGACGTGGAGGGCGGCGTCGTCGAGCGGGACGTGCACGGCGAGCCGACGGGCGTCCTGCGCGAAGAGGCGGCGTGGCGGTTCAAGGAAC
>DATFMW010000267.1:0-5430 GCA_035266765.1 Gaiellaceae bacterium
CGAGCAGGCTGCGGCTGAACTCGCTCAGCACGAGCACCCGCTCCGCCCGGCGGAGCGACGACCGTTCGAGGAGCCGCAGGACCGGCTCGAGCAGCGCGGTCGCGGCACGACGCTGCGTGCGCGTGGTCCGGGAGCGTTCGAACGCCGCCTCGCGTGCCGCGGAGGCGTGGAAGACGACCGCGAGCGGCGTCCGCCGCAGGGCGAGCGAGAGGCCGATCGCGGTCGTGCTCGTGTGCGCGACGGCGAGGTCGGCCTCCCGGGCGCGCGCCGCCAGGTACGTCTGGACGGGGTCACTGAGCGTCTGCGGGAGAACGGACCGGGGCAGCACCCGGTGGACGACGAGCGAGTCGTCGCGCCAGAGACGCGGCCGGCCGGGCACGGCCGGAGCGATCACGTCGACGTCGTGCCCGCGGCGGGCGAGGAGGCTGGCCGTCTCCGCCGCGACCCGTGCGGCGCCCCCGCGGTGATCCGGGCTCCAGTGGTCGGTCGCGACGAGGATCCGCATCAGGAGGCGAGCTCCGTCTCGACGAGGGAGAGAAGCGTCGACGTGCGCGTCTCCCACGTGTTGCCGGACGCGCGCTGCCGCCGGCGCGCGACGTCCTCGGGCCCGCGGGCGGCCAGGCCGCGCTCGAGCGCGTCGAGCGTCTCTGCGTCCGTTGCCGCGAGCGAGACGTCGGGCTCCATGCCTGCGAGCTCCGGGAGGCCGGTCGCGACGACGGGCTTGCCGGCGGCGAGGACCTCGTAGAGCTTCAGCGGGAAGCAGCTGCGCGTGTAGTCGTTGTGGAGGTACGGGATCAGGCCGACGTCGAACGCGGCGACATAGCGCGGCAGCTCGGCATACGTGCGGGCGCCCAGGAGTCGCACGTTCGGCAGCGGCCGGAGGGCCTCGACGGCGCTCGCGTCGGGGAGCGGCCCCACGCAGAGGAACGTCCACTGCGGCCGCGCGCGGGCGAGGCGCTCGAGGAGCGGGAAGTCGACCTTGCCCGGGAGCATGTTGCCGGCGAACCCGACCACGGGCCCGGGGAGCCCTCGCAGCTCCTCCGCGGCGAAGGATGGATCGGCGGCGGGCGAGAAGTGGTCGTAGTCGCCGACGTTCCGGACGAGGTGGGTGTGCGGGTTGAGCGTTGCCAGTCGCCGCTGCTGCGGCTGGCTCGTCGCGAAGACGACCCGGGAGAGCAGCGCCGCTTGCCGGTCGGTTGCCGTCACGAGCGCGCGCCGGCGCGCGTCGCCGCGGGTCTGCTCGGCGTAGTCGTCGACGCAGTCGTAGACCGTGAACGCGACGTTGAGGCGGGCCGCGAGCCCGGCGGCGCAGGGGTCGTACAGCCAGGCCACGACCGGGGCGGGGAGGGCTGCGACGAGCCGCCCGATCCGGAGGGACGTGAGGGCGTTGTTCGCGCCACACGCGGCGGCGAGCTTGCGTCCCCAGGGAGCGAGGTTCACCGCCTTCACAGCCGTGATCCCGGGCGTCACCGGCTCCGATCCGACCAGCCGCCGGGCGAGCGAGCGGCGCTCCGGCCCGCGGGCGAGCCGGAGCGCGTGGGCGCCGAGGAAGCCGCCGGTCTCGACGAACAGCACCTCGTGGCCGTGTGCCGCGGCCCGGCGCATGATCTGCTGACGGTTCGTCGGGAGCGGCGCATCCCACTTCTGGGGTGACAGGCAGACGATCGAGAACCTCCGGTCGGCGCCGGCGCTCACGCGCCCGCCCCCCGCAGCACCCTGGCGGTCCGGGCGGCGACGTCCGGCCAGCGGAGGCGGAGGGCGCACTGAAGCGCGGCGGCTCCCCGGCGTTGTGCTCCGCGGGGGTCTGCCGCGGCGCGCTCGAGCGCCGCGCGCAGCGACCGCTCGTCGCCGGGGGTGAAGAGCCAGCCGGCGTCTCCGTTTCCGGCCACGTCCCGGTACGTGGGCCGGTCGGCGACGACGACGGGCACACCGAGCGAGAGCGGCAGCAGGAGCGAGCCGGACGTCCCGCCGTCGTCGCGCGGGACGACGGCGGCGTCGGCGGCGCCGAAGAGCTCCGCGACCTCGGCGTCGTCGACGAAGCGGAGCAGGAGCCGGATCCGAGGGTCGCCGGCGGTCTCGGCGAGAATCGCGTTGCGCACGGTGGCCGACCGGACCATCCCGGCGAGCACGAGCGCCGAGCCCGACGGAGCCGTCGCCCGGAACGCCCGGACGACGAGGCGCCAGGACTTGTGGGCGCGGAGCTCGCCGAAGCAGAGAAAGACGAACGCGGCGTCGTCCAGGTCGAGCTCACGCCTGAGCTCGGCGCGCGACCGGCCGGGCGGGTAGACGCCGACGTACGAGCCATGGGGCACGATCGCGAGCCGTGCCGCCGTCCCCGGCCCGAGCGCCGCCGCCACATGGTCGCGCGTCGTCTCGTCGTGGACGATCAGAACGTGTGCGGCGCGTGCGAGGACGAGCGCTCCGAGCCGGTCGACGCCGCGGCCCGGGCTTCCGTGCGGGTACACCTGGTGCACCGTCCACGCGATCCGGTATCCGAGCGCACGGGCGTAGCCGAGTCGCACGGCGAACAGCACGAGCTTCGCCCGTGAGCCGAGCGGCCGGAGGACGGCCGGCCCGCGTTGGAACGTGTAGAGCCCCTCGGGCCAGTGCAGGTGGAGCACGTCGACCCGGCTGCGCGCGTCGGTGAGCCAGCGGAGCGTGAAGCGCGATTCCGGCACGAGCTCGAACCCCTCGTCGCGCAGGTGGTCGTAGAGAAGCCGCTGGTACGGGTTCATCGAGAGGACGGCGGGAAAGGACGCGATTCCCGAGACCCGTGCCCGATCTCGCGTTGCGGTGCGCCAGCTCGGGACGGCGACGCTCACCGGCAGGCTCCTGCGCGGCGGAGAGAACCGGCCGCGGAGAGTCGGTCGCCCCGCTCCGCGGCGAGCGACGTCCCGGCCGCCCGACGGTCGCCCAGGGTGCGTCCGCGCAGGCGCGGGTCGAGGCCCGGCGTGTCGTGGAGCAGGACCGTCGACGGGCCGCGTCGCGCCGAGGGCGCGAGCACGAGCGACGGGACATCTGGTGGGGTCGGCCCCGCGAAGATGACCGCGGCGTCGAGGGAGCGGAAGGCGCCACGGTCGCGTGGCGTGAACGCGACCTCGAAGGAGGCGCTGAGCGCGTCGAAGAGCCGTCGCCGCCGGGCCAGCTCGTGGCCGGGGACGACCCCGACGCAGGGAACGGCCGCATGCGTGTCGAGGGCCACGTTCCGAGTGTCGCCTCGTCCGTCGCGCAGGAGCCGCGGCGAAGGTCGAGTCGTCTGCCACCGGATCGACCGTGACTCCCCGCTCGCAAGCCGGGCTCTGGCCGGAAGGGTAGTGCGCCGGACGCCGCGGAAACGGAGTTTGGGGCCATGAGCGAACTCCGTGGTCATCCGCATGCAGTCCCGTCCGCCGGGCAACACACGAACGCAGGGACGCCGGTGAACCGGCTCCCCAGACGTGCGCGCATCGGTGTCGTCGGCCTCGCGGCCGTCGTCGGCGCGCTCGCGGTCGCCCTGACGGCGGCGCCGGCACGCGCCGCCGTCACGGGCCCCGTGCTCGTCGTCGCCGCGCACCCCGACGACGAGACGCTCGGGTTCGCGGGCGTGATCGAGCAGGCGATCACGGATGGACGCCCGGTCTACGTGGCGGTCGTGACGAACGGCGCGGCGGTCTCGAACCCGATCAGCGCGCCCGTGTGCGGCGCAGCGGACGGCACCCCCGCCGGCTTCGCGCGGGTCGCGCTCAGGCGGGACGGCGAGACGGTGAACGCGATGACGGTTCTCGGGGGCGGTGCGCTCCCGTGGACGACCTCGCTCGCGACGTCGCACGTCTTCTTCCTCGGGTACCCGGACTCCGGGCTCGCGGCGATCGCAGCCGACTCCGGGTTCGCCGATCCGTCGGGCCTCAACCACACGTATGCGGACGAGGGCGACGCGACGCTCGCGAGCTGCAACGGCGACTACCACTACCTCCTCACCGGCTCGCACGCGAGCCTCACCGCCGGGGACCTCTCCGGTGACATCGCCGCGCTGATCGCGCAGATCGCGCCGACCGACATCTACACCCACGGCATCGACGAGGGGCATCCGGATCACGCGACCGTGGGCCGGGTCGTGCTGACCGAGGCGCGCGCGTCGGGTCTGACCGTCGACGTGCACGGGACGCTAATCCACGAGGCCGGTGACGCCCTCTGCCAGGCGTCGAGCGCCGGCTGGTGGCCGAACCCCGAGTCGACGCCGAACCCGATCGACCGATCGACGCCGGGCTTGCCCTTCGCGGCGCCGGCGATCTTCAAGACGAATGCGGGAATTCCCAACACCACCGGCTATCCGACGTGCCCGGACGGGAGCAGCCCCGTCGCGCACGACTGGGGCCCGCTGGGGGCGCCGACCGACGAGGTGCCCGTGCCCGCGGACATGCAGCTCGCCGACCTGACGCAGAACAAGAAATGGCTGACGATCGCGCAGTACGCATCGCAGCTCGCCTGCAACGACGCGGATCCGGCCTCGTCCGGGCCCGCGTGCGGGTACCTGCACGGCTTCATCAAGAACGACGAGATCTTCTGGTCACAGGAGGTGTCGGGCTCCGGCGCGCCGGTGCCGTTGGACTGGCCGCGACTCTCGGGAAGCCAGCTCGGCAACACACTGACCCTCTCCGTCTCGTCGTCGTTCGGGACGGGCTCGTTCCTCGGCGCGGCGAGCGTCCGGTATCACTGGCTGCGCTGCGCTCCGGCGACGCCTTGGGATGCGGCCGGCCAGTGCGCGGCGATCGGCAGCGCCACCGCGACGACGTACATCGTGCAGCCGGCGGACGCCGGCTTCGTGCTGCGCGTCCGGGCGACCGGACGTAACTCCGCCGGCAACGCGCCGGCGGTCTACTCCGGGATGACGCCCGCGGTGGCGGCGCCCGTGAACACCGCGCTGCCGTCCGCGACGGGCGATGTCGTCACCGGGTCGATGCTCGTCGCCCAGCCGGGAACGTGGACCGGGTGGCCGACGCCGACGTACGACTACACCTGGAGGTCGTCGGTGGACGGCACGACCTGGAGCTCGCCGGGCGTGCACGCCCGTGAGTACACGGTCGCGGCGGGCGATCGCTACGTGCGCGTCGAGGTGACCGCGACGAACGCCGCGGACTCCTCTCCCGTCGTGTTCTCCGCAGTGATGCCGGTCACGGTCGCGGCCGTCAACACCGCGCTGCCGGCGATCTCGGGTGCCGCGACGGTCGGCTCGACGCTGACGGCGAGCACAGGAGCGTGGACGGGGAATCCGAGCTCCTACGCCTACGAGTGGCGCCGCTGCGACGCAGGCGGGGCGAGCTGCACACCGATCGGCGCCACCGCGGCGAGCTACGTCGTGGCCGCCGCCGATGTCGGCGCCACGATCCGCGTCGCCGTCACCGCGGCGAACGCGGCCGGAAGTGCGCCGGTGCCGGCGATCTCGGCCGCGAC
>DATFMW010000268.1:0-2962 GCA_035266765.1 Gaiellaceae bacterium
CGAGCCGCTCCTACCCGGGCGAAGAACGCACCCGCGACGGCGTTTCGCAGCGCCTCGGGCGTCGAGCCGTCGTCGCTCTCGACCCGCTCCCAGGCGCCGCCGCGGAAGACGCGCAGCGCCCGGTCCCGCACCGACACGTGCAGCACCGGCACGCCATGCTCCTTCGCGAAGCTCGCCCCGGCGCCGGCGGCGTCCTCGCTGTCGACGACGACCGCGTCCGGCCGCACCGAGCGCAGCAGGCCCTCGACGTCGCCGCGGTCCTCGGCGAACGTGTGCACCTCGGCGAAGTCGAGCGCCGACCGCATTGCCTCTCCCAGGAGCGGCACCGAGCAGACCACCGCCACGAGCGGCCGCTCCCTCTCGACTCGCTGCCGCAGAGACCCGCTCATGCCAGCCTCGGCGCGCGCGCCGAGGCCTCCTCACCCGCGAAGGCATCGCGATGGAACGCCGCGGCCGCGCCGCGCGACGGCACCTGGAGCTTCTGGAGGATGTTCTGGACGTGCCGCTTGACCGTGAACTCAGAGATCGTCAGTGCGTGCGCGATCTGCTTGTTCCGCGCGCCCTCCGCGACGAGCTCGAGCACCTCGCGCTCGCGCGCCGACAGCGCCGCCGCCTGCTCGCGCGCACGCTCCTGCCCGTCGAGGTCATGGAGCGCGCCGATCATCAGCGCCGCGAGGTCGCGCGCGAGCGGCGCCTCCCCGCGCACGACGCCGCGCAACGCGCGCACGAGACCCTCGGGCGACGTCTCCTTGTGCAGGTAGCCGTGCGCGCCCGCCCGCACCGCCTCGAGCACCGCCTCGCGCGCCGGCTCGAAGCTCCAGACGATCGTGTGCGTGGAGGCGCACTCCGCCAGCCGTCGCACCGCCGCGATCCCGCCCGCCGGCGGCAGGTCGAGATCGACGAGCGCGACGTCGGGGCACCGCGCCTCGACCGCCGCGAGCACCTCGGCGAGCGTGCCCGCCTCGACCGTGTCGAAGTCGCGCTCGCGCGAGAGCAGGTTGTGGACACCCGCCCGGAAGATCCGCAGCGGGTCGGCGACGAGGACGCGCGTCCGCTTCATCGCCCTTCGCTCCGCGAAGGGCTAGGGGACGAGCACCGGCCCCGCCTCACGACTCCGCCCTCGCACGCTCCTGCGATTCGCGCGGCTCGTACGCCTGCGGGTGGTACTGGTACCCGTACCCGTAGCCGGCCTCCTCGCTCGCGCCCGTGAGGACGAAGCCGAGCACCGGCGTCGGCAGCGTCGCGAGCTGCCGGTGCAGCTCGTGCAGCATGTGCCGGCGGACGACGTTCAGCCGGGTCGCGAGCACGATGCCGTCGACCTTCGTGCTCAGCGTCGACGCGTCGCCGACGTGCAGCAGCGGCGGCGCGTCGATCAGGACGACGTCGGCGCGCTCGCGCAGCGTGGCGAGGATCGCCGAGAGCGCCTCGCTGCCGACGAACTCGCCCGGGTCGGGTGGGATCGGTCCCGACGGGAGCACCTCGAGCACGCCCGCCACCGCGCCGTGGCCGTTGCCGTTCCCGTTCGGCCGTGCGGCGAGCACGGCGCTGCCGCCGACGGCGAGCGGGACGAGCGCCCGCTCGAGCGTCGCGTGCCCCAGCGCGACCTGGGTCACGCCGGGCCCGCCGAGGTCGAAGAACTTGTCGAGGAACGGCCGCCGCAGGTCGAGGTCGACGAGCACGACCCGCTTGCCCGCGCGGGCGAGCGCGATCGCGAGGTTCGCGATCGTCGTCGACTTGCCCTCCTGCTCGACCGCGCTCGTGATCATGATCGTCCGCACGTCGCGGCCGAGCGTCGCGAACTCGAGGTTCGTCCGCAGCATCCGGAACGTCTCGGCCTGCGGCCCGCTCGAGTTGCGCAGCATCACGAGCCGGCGCTCGGCCCGCAGCTTCCGGTCCGGCTCGGGCAGCCGCGCCAGCAGCGGCAGGCCGCCGAGCCGTTCAGCGATCTCCTCCGCGCTCCGCACCCGCGTGTCGAGCGACTCGCGCAGGAACGCGAGCCCGAGACCGAGCACGAGCCCGAGCATCAGCCCGAGGATCGCGTTGCGCTTCGTCTTCGGCTGCGTCTGCGCCGCGCCGTCGGCCCGCTTCACGACCGAGGCGTTCGAGGTCTGGAGCGCCTGCATCGTCTCGAGCGTCTGCTGGCGCTCGACGAGGCTCGCGTAGAGCGCCGACTTCGTGTCGTGCGCCCGCGCGAGCTGCGCGATGCGCTTGTCGACACCCGTGAGCGCGCGCTTGATCGCCGACGTGTCGAGCTCGCGGCGATAGAGCGTGTAGGCGCTCGCGTAGGCGTCGACGAGCTTCTGCGCCAGCGCCGGATCGCGGTTCGTGACGCCGAACGTGAGCAGGTCGGCGTTCGTCGCCGTCGAGACGCTCGCAGCGCCGAGGAACCCGGCCGGTGTCAGCCCGGTGCCGGGTACCCGGCGCAGCGTGAGCGCGGCGACCGCAGGCGTACCCGCGAGATCGGCCTGGGTCTGGGCGACCCGGTCGGGCGCCGACGTGCTCGTCTGGGTGCCGGTCAGCTCGGCCGCGAGGTTCTGCGAGCTGAGCAGCACCTGCGCCGAGGCCCGGTAGAGCGTCTGCTGCTGCAGCGAGAACGCGATCGCGGCCAGCGGCACGAGCACGACGGCCTGAACGATGATCCACTTCCGCCGCCGCGCGACATTCAGATAATCGCGAAGCGTCACCGCCTGGGCGCCCTCGGTCCCTATCCCCACTGGCCCTTACCTTCCCCCGATTGCCGCATCGCACCGTGGTGCGGGGACACATCCTGTGTCGACTTGGAACGGAATGCAATAGGTCCATGGTCCTATTGGCCAGGTGACCATGATCTTTTGCCCAGGCCGCTGCGCCTCTTGGCAACACGGAAGGACAGGTTTCAGAAGGAAATTGCGCAGTTTTGGAACCACATGAGACGTGGTTCCTCTCGACTTTCGGGCGGGCCGAAGACCGGGAGGCGCCGGCG
>DATFMW010000269.1:0-5547 GCA_035266765.1 Gaiellaceae bacterium
CGTCGGGGCGGCGGGGACGCTGCTCGGAGCGCTCGCCCGCGAGGCGCGCACCGCGTCGCTCGTCGCCGTCCTCGTCGTGCTGCCGGTCGTCTTCCTCGGGCTCGTCCCGAAGGGCGTGGCCGGCCCCGGGGCGTGGATCAGCGACGCGCTGCCGTTCGTGCACGCGGTGCGCTTCTTCAGCTCGGCGCTCTACGACACGAGCCCGTGGCGTACGGTCGGGATCGAGACGCTGTGGCTCCTCGGCATCGGCGCCGTTCTCGGCGTGCTCGCCCGCGCAAGCATGCGCCGCCTCGCCGCCTGAGCCAAGTAACAGACTGTTACAAGGCCGAGATGTCCGGGCGGCCGCTTGCGGAGGGGCGTCGCGCGACGCTAGTGACACGTTGTCACGTGAAGCGCCGCGTACTCTTCGGGCATGAGCTCGTTCCCCGACGTCCGCCTTCGCCGTTTCCGCCGCACGGCGCCGCTGCGCGGGCTCGTGCGCGAGACCCGGCTCTCGCTCGACGAGTTCGTGATGCCGTACTTCGTCGCGCCCGAGGCGCTCCGGAACGACGACCTGCCCGGGATGGCGCGCTTCACCGCCGACGGGCTCCTGCACGAGGTGGACGCGCTCGCGACGAGCGGCGTCCAGGCGGTGATGCTGTTCGGGATCCCGGCCGGCAAGGACGAGGAGGCGACCGGCGCCTGGAAGGACGACGGCATCGTCCAGCAGGCGCTGCGCGCGCTGCGGCCGCGCTTTCCCGAGCTCGTGCTCACGACCGACGTCTGCCTCTGCGAGTACACCTCGCACGGCCACTGCGGGATCGTCGTCGACGGCGAGGTCGCGAACGACCGCAGCCTCGAGCTGCTCGCCCGCACCGCCGTCAGCCACGTCGAGGCCGGTGCCGACGTCGTCGCGCCGAGCGACATGATGGACGGCCGCGTCGCCGCGATCCGCGAGGCGCTCGACGACCACGGTTTCGACACGACCCCGATCCTCGCCTACTCCGCGAAGTACGCCTCCGCGTTCTACGGGCCCTTCCGCGACGCGGCCGACTCCGCGCCCTCGTTCGGCGACCGGCGCGGCTACCAGATGGATCCCGCGAACGTGCGCGAGGCGCTGCGCGAGTGCGAGCTCGACGTCGAGGAGGGCGCCGACGCGATCATGGTCAAGCCGGCGCTGCCGTACCTCGACGTGATCCGCGCCGTTCGCGAGGCATTCGACCTGCCCGTCGCCGCCTACAACGTCTCCGGCGAGTACGGGATGATCAAGGCGGCCGCCCAGCGCGGCTGGCTCGATGAACGGGCGGCCGCGCTCGAGTCGCTGACCGCGATCAAGCGGGCCGGTGCCGACCTGATCGTCAGCTACTGGGCCAAGGACCTCGCGGGTTGGCTGTAGGAGCTCGCTCCGACCTCTACCGGCGCGCGCTCGAGCTGATCCCCGGCGGCGTCAACTCGCCCGTCCGCGCGATGCGCGCCGTCGGGCTCGACGAGCCGATCTTCGCCGCGCGCGGCGAGGGCGCGATCCTCGTGGACGTCGAGGGGCGCCGCTACCTCGACTGGGTGATGTCCTGGGGTCCGCTGCTCTTCGGGCACGCCGACCCGGAGACGGTCGAGGCGGTGCGCGAGGCGGCGCTCCGCGGCACGACCTTCGGCGCCGCCACCGAGGCCGAGGTCGAGCTTGCGGCCGAGCTCGTCGACGCCGTGCCCTCGCTCGAGAAGGTGCGGCTCGTCTCCTCTGGCACCGAGGCCGCGATGAGCGCTCTTCGGCTTGCGCGCGGCGTCATGAAGCGCGACCGGATCCTCAAGTTCGCCGGCTGCTACCACGGCCACATGGACGCGCTGCTCGCGAGCGCCGGCTCCGGGCTCGCGACGCTCGCGATCCCGTCGACGCCCGGGGTGCCGTCCGCCGTCGCGGCCGACACCATCGTCGTCCCGTACAACGACGTCGAGGCCGCCGCCGAGGCCGTGCTCCGCCACGGCGAGGGGCTCGCTGCGATCGTCGTCGAGCCGGTCGCCGGGAACATGGGCGTGATCCCGCCCGTCGAGGGGTTCCTCGAGACGCTGCGAGGGCTCGCCGACGCCTCGGGCGCGCTGCTTGTCTTCGACGAGGTGATCACCGGCTTCCGCGTCGGTCGCGGCGGCGCCCAGGAGCGCTACGGCGTCACGCCCGACCTGACGATCCTCGGCAAGATCGTCGGCGGCGGCCTGCCGCTCGCCGCGTTCGGCGGCCGCGCCGACGTGATGGACAACCTCGCGCCCGCGGGCCCCGTCTACCAGGCCGGCACCCTCTCCGGGAACCCGCTCGCGACCGCCGCCGGGCTCTCGGTCCTGCGGCGTCTGCGCGACCCGGCCGTCTACGAGGAGCTCGAGCGCCGCGGCGCCCGGCTGGAGGCCGGGCTCTCCGCGCACGGCGTCGTCCGCCGCGTCGGCGCCATGCTGACGCTGTTCATGGCCGGCGACGGCCCCCTCCGCACCTTCGAGGACGTGCAGCGCTGCGACACCGAGCGCTACGCCGCGCTCTTCCGCCACCTGCTCGGGCACGGCATCTACGTCGCCCCCTCGCAGTTCGAGGCCATGTTCCTCTCGCTCGCGCACGGCGACGACGAGATCGATCGCACAATCGCGGCAGTTCGCAGCTTCGATGCCTGACGTCTGGGAGGCGATTGCGCGAGAGGCTGCGGCCGAGAGCGCTCTCTGGCGAGACACGCTTCTCCCTCGCGCGGCGCGCGAGCGCTGCGCGGTCTTCTCGCCGCTTGCCCGCGAGCGGTTCGCGGTCGGCCTCGAGACGATCTACGAGGGGTACCTCGTCCACTACGGGACGGCTCGGCTCTTCGCTCCGGCCGACCCGGACACGGCGCTGCTGCTCGGCGACTACCTCTACGCGCACGGACTCGTGCGGATCGCCGACCTCGACGACGTCGACGCGGTCGCCGACCTCTCCGAGCTGATCTCGCTCTGCTCGCAGCTCCGCGCCGAGAAGGCCGACGGCGACGGGCCCCTCTGGGCCGCGACCGCCGCGCTCCTCGGCATGGGCCGCCTCGACGAGCCGCGCGCGGCGCTCCGCCTGCGCGGCGACGCGGCCGAGCTCGACGTCGCCGCGCGGGCCGCCGCCGGGGAGGAGGCGGTCGAGCGCGCACTCGCTGCGCACGCCGGCCGTCTGCGGTAGATTCTCGCCCGATGGTGGCTGCGCTGCTCGCACCCTTGCATCTCCTCGCCGTCGAGTCGGCCGCGGAGGAAGGCAAGAAGACGATCCTGATGATGCTCGCCGTCGGCGGGGTCTTCCTGTGCGTGATCGCGCTCGGCGAGCTCAGCCACTGGCTGCGGCACCGCCGCTAGCGAACCCCCGCGGGCACGTAGACTCGGCTGCCGTGGGTGCTCCCGCGAAGGACCTGCGCGACTGGGTCGCCCTGCTCGAGCGCGAGGGCGAGCTCGTCCGCGTCGCCGCCGAGGTCGACCCCGACCTCGAGATCACCGAGATCGTCGACCGGACGGTCAAGGCCGGTGGGCCGGCGCTCCTCTTCGAGCGGCCGAAGGGCGCGGGCCACCCCCTCCTGATCAACCAGTTCGGCACCGAGCGCCGCATGTGCCTCGCCTTCGGCGTCGACCGGCTCGACGACGTCGCGCGCAAGGTGGCCGACGTGCTCGAGATGCAGCCGCCCGCCGGACTCATGGACAAGGTGCGCGGCCTGCAGAAGCTGAAGTCGATCGCCGACTCGCTGCCGCAGACCGTCCGCCGCGGCTCCTGCCAGGAGGTCGTCCTCCAGGGCGACGACGTCGACCTCGGCGTGCTGCCGGTGCAGCGCTGCTGGCCCGGCGACCCGGCGCCGTTCATCACCCTCCCGGCCGTGATCACCCGCGACCCGCGCACCGGCGGCCGGAACGTCGGCATGTACCGGATGCAGGTGATCGACGCGCGAACGACGTTCATGCACTGGCAGATCCACAAGGACGGCCGCGCCGACTGGCTCGCAACCGACGGACGCATCCCGGTCGCGGTCGCGCTCGGCCTCGACCCGGTCACCGCCTACTCGGCGAGCGCGCCGCTGCCGAAGCACATCGACGAGCTGATGCTCGCCGGCTTCCTCCGCGGCGCTCCGGTCGAGCTCGTCAAGGGCGTCACCGTCGACCTCGAGGTGCCCGCACACGCGGAGATCGTGCTCGAGGGCTACATCGAGCGTGACGAGATCGGCACCGAGGGCCCGTTCGGCGACCACACCGGCTTCTACACGCCGCCGGAGCCGTTCCCGGTCTTCCACGTGACTGCGCTGACGATGCGGCGCGACGCGATCTACCCGTCGATCGTCGTCGGCAAGCCGCCGCAGGAGGACGCCTGGCTCGGGAAGGCGACCGAGCGGATCTTCCTGCCCGCGATCCGCGCCACCGTCCCCGAGATCGTCGACTACGACCTGCCGGTCGCGGGCGCGTTCCACAACTGCTGCATCGTCGCGATCCGCAAGTCCTTCCCGGGACACGCGCGCAAGGTGATGTCCGCGATCTGGGGGCTCGGGATGCTGAGCCTGACGAAGTGCGTCGTCGTCGTGGACGAGCACGTCGACGTGCACGACTACGAGCAGGTGCTCTTCTACGCCGGCGCGAACGTCGACCCGGCCCGCGACGTCGTGATCGGGTCGGGCCCGCTCGACCAGCTCGACCACGCGCCGGAGCGCCAGTTCACGGGCGGAAAGCTCGGCATCGACGCGACCGCGAAGTGGCCGGAGGAGGGTGCGCGGCCCTGGCCGGAGGAGATCGAGATGAGCTCCGAGGTGCGCGAACTCGTCGACCGCCGCTGGGCCGAATACGGCATCGAGTTGGTTCCCCCAGCAGCGTCCGGCGGTTTCGACAAGAATGCGTCGTCGTTGCGGCAACTGCTACGACGTTGACGCCCGCGGAGGGACGAAGCTTGAATCCAGGTTGGATGTGCGGAGGAGAGGCCTAGTGGACCCGGAGCACGGCTCCGAAAAGGCAGCGGAGTCGCTGCACGAGGAGGTGCACCTCCCGCCGCCGACGCTGTGGCCGCTCGGCTTCGCCGTCGGCATCGTCGTCGTCCTCGTCGGGCTCGTCATCGATCCGACGCTGATCTCGTCGATCGGCGGCGTGATCGCGATCGTCTTCGCGATCCTCTGGATCCGCGACGCCTCCGCCGACCTGCGCGGCACCGCCGTTGCGGTCGAGCCGGAGCGGCGCGAGCAGGCCCCGGCCGACGAGGAGGACGAGGCGGGGGTCACGGCCGTCCTCGGCGAGCGCTTCCCGCGCAGCCGCTTCCTCGAGGGCGCGACGCTCGGCCTCGGCGGCGTGATCGGCGGGATCATCACCGTCCCTGTCGCCGGGTTCGCGATCCTGCCGTCCTTCCTCGGCCAGAAGCAGCACAAGGTCGACCTCGGGCCGCTCTCGACGTTCCCCTCGGGTGAGTGGTACATCGCCACCTTCACGACCGACCCGAAGGAGGGCGAGGTCTCGCGCCAGACGGCGTTCATCCGGAACAACGGCGTCTTCCAGAACGAGGCGAGCTTCACGATCATCTCGAACCGGTGCGTGCACCTCGGCTGCCCGACCCAGGCGAACGGGCCG
>DATFMW010000270.1:0-2463 GCA_035266765.1 Gaiellaceae bacterium
GCCGAGCGAGGTCGGGAGCACCTGCCCGGCCGCGTAGCCGACGAAGTACGTGCGGATGAGCCGGGGCAGCGACTCGTGGACGCCGCGGGCGGCGAGGAGTGCACGCCAGCGCCAGGCCATCGGCCAGACGGAGCCGATCATGATCGCGAGCGAAAGAAGCCACCAGCCGGCGCCCGCGTGGGCGAGGACGTGGCCGGTCCGGCCGAGGTCGATCTTCCAGACGATGTAGGCCGTGCAGAGTCCGGTGACGAGCAGCGTGAGCGCCGCCCGGACGAGCCGGCGTCTTGTCACGCGAGCGCCCCGGCGGGCCGGATCTCGAAGCGGACGAGGCCGGCGGCGGCGGCGGCGGCGGCGAGTGCGGCAGCACGCGTCGGGCCGGCGGCGAGCACCGCGCCGGCCCTGCCGGAGGCGCGATGCAGCTCGTGGAAGACGTGTCCCGGCTGGCGGTAGATACGCACCCACTGGACGCCCTCGACCTCGCCGGCCTCCTCGACGCCGCCGACGGAGACGAGCTCCCCCGGGGGCGCAACGAGGAACCGGACGGCCGCGCCGCCCGCGAGCGCGTGGGGAACGAGCCGTTCCTCATCGACCGGCTCCCCGAGCGCGGCGGCGACGGCGAGGTCGTCGAGGTCGACCCCGAGCGCAGCGCGGCAGAGCTCTCCTTCGTGGCCGCCGCCGACGCGGGCGGACAGCTTCGCGAGCAGCGGGCCGCTGTCGCTGAACAGCACCTGCGCGGAGACGGGGCCGTCGGCGACGCCGAGCGCGGCTGCGGCGGACGAGGTGAGCTCGACGGCGGCGCCGACTTCAGCCGGCTCGCGGTCGGCCGGCCAGAGGTGCGCGAGCGAGACGCCGAACGCGGGCGCCGGGGCGGGCTCCCGGTCGGTGACGGTGAGTGGCACGAGCCGCCCGCCGAGCAGGAAGCCGTTGATCGTGACGACGTGCCCGCCGACGAGCTCTTCGACGAGGCAGTACTCGCCGCCGGTGCCCTCGACGGCATCCCGCGCGGCTGCCGACACCGCCTCGCGGTCGAGGGCGAGACCGACGCCGCGCTCGCCGGCCCGGTCGGGCGCCTCGATCACGCACGGGTAGCCGATCTCGTCGGCGGCCGCGACGACCTCGTCGAGCGAGCGGCAGACGATCGAGCGCGGCTGCGGGATGCCGGCCGCGGCGAGCCGCTCGCGCTGGCGGAGCTTCGAGACGGAGAGCGTGGCCGCCTCGGGCGAGATCGGGTGCGGCAGGCCGAGGCGCTCGGCGAGGCGGGCGGCGCTCGCGACGGCGTGGTCGGCGCCGGCGGCGAGGAGACCGTCGACCTGCTCCGCCCGGGCGAGGCGCTCGATTGCAGGCTCGTCCTCGATCGAGACGATCGCACGCCGGTCGGCGTCGCGGAAGCCGGGCGCGGACGGGTCGCGGTCGGCGGCGACGACGGTGAGCCCGCGGCGCCGGGCGGCCGCGAGGACGCCGAGCTGCGCCGGGCCCGCGCCGAGCACGAGGAGACGCTCTGCCACCCCGCCATTGTCGCGGCTGCACCCGTCGGCGGCGCGGATCTACGGGCGGGGCGGCCCGGGCCGCCCCGCGAGAAACGTGCCTGGCACCTTCGCTACGAGAGCGTCACGGGCCGCTCAACCATGCGGTGCGCCTGTGCCGAAAGCGTGACGGCGTCTCCGCCCGGTGCCAGGCACCTTTGTGACGCGCGAGTCACGCCGCCTCGGCGAGCGCCACGTACGCGGCGCGAAAAACCGCCCCACACCGGGTACGTCATGACTCACAACTCTGTCAAGTCGCGGCGCGGCTGCGCCCGCACGCGCTCGTAGATCTCGATCAGCTGCCCCGCGATCGCATCGACGTCGTGCAGCTTCTCGGCGTAGGCGCGGGAGGCAGTGCCGACCTGCCGCCGCAGCGCCGCGTCGGCGACGAGCGGCCGCAGCGCCTCGCGCAGCGTCTCTGCGGTCGCGGAGCGGAGCGGCACCTCCACGCCGTACGCCTCCTCGGTGCGCCGCACCGCCTCGTCATGGAGGAACGTGACGATCGGCTTCCCGAGCGCGAGACACTCGATCGCGAACACGCCGTACCAGCCGGCGTTCATCTGGTCGACGACGATGTCCGCGTCGCGGTACTGCTCGAATGCCTCGTCGTGCGTCAGGCCTTCGACGATCCTCAGGTCGGCGTCGAGCCCCTCGCAGGCGGCGACCACGTGCTCGGTGCCCTTGCGCTGCCGCGACGAGGGCGCGTGCAGGATCACAGGCCGCTTCCGGTCGCCCGGGATCGCCGGCTCGATCCGCGACACCTCGATACCCGGCAGGACGACGTCCGCGTGCGGCACCCAGCGGATCGCGTCGTAGCTGCCGACGATCTCCGCGTCCGCCCGCAGCCCGTACGCGAGCTGCTCGCGCGTCTTGCCGCGGATGTCGCGGCCGAGGTAGTGGTAGATGCCGCGCTTGCCGAGCGCGTGCAGGATCCGGAACT
>DATFMW010000271.1:0-2496 GCA_035266765.1 Gaiellaceae bacterium
GCGTGGCCAACGCCGACCCCGCCGACCTGATTCCGTAGAACGCACGGGGTTGCGGCGGACGGCGGACGGTACGATCCCGGTGGCCGAACGACCGAGGAGACCTCTCATGCAAGAGACGAAGAAGATCTGGATGAACGGCGAGCTCGTGGATTGGGCCGACGCGACGGTGCACGTCGGCACGCACGGGTTGCACTACGGCTCCGGCGTCTTCGAGGGCGTTCGTGCCTACGAGACACCGCGCGGGACGTCCGTCTTCCGGCTGACCGACCACATGCAGCGCCTGCACGACTCGGCGAAGCTGCTCTACCTCGAGCTTCCGTACTCGGTCGAGGAGCTGAAGGCGGCGACGTGGGATCTGCTCGCCGCGAACGAGCTGCCGTCCTGCTACCTGCGACCGATCGCGTTCTCCGGCTACGGGCAGCTCGGGGTCTCGTCCCGCGACAATCCGATCGACGTCGCGATCATGGCGTGGCCGTGGGGCGCGTACCTCGGCGAGGAAGGGATGCGCGACGGCATCCGCGTCAAGGTGTCGAGCTGGCAGCGCGTCGGCCCGAATGTGATCCCGCACGCCTCGAAGGCGACCGGCGTCTACATCAACTCGATGCTCGCGGTCGGCGAGGCGAACCGCGCCGGCTACGACGAGGCGATCCTGCTCACCGGCGAGGGCACGATCGCGGACGGCTCCGGCGAGAGCATCTTCGTCGTCCGGGACGGCGTCGTCTACACGCCGGATCTCTCGGCGTCGATCCTCGTCGGCATCACGCGCAACTCGGTGATCCAGATCGCGCAGGACCTCGGGCATCCGGTGGTCGAGAAGCCGCTGATCCGGACCGACCTCTATCTCGCCGACGAGGTGTTCATGGTCGGCACCGCCGCCGAGGTGACGCCGATCCGCGAGGTGGACGACCAGCTCGTCGGCCCGCCCGGGCCCGTGACGCAGGAGATCCAGCAGGCCTACCTCGACACCGTGCACGGCCGCACGGATCGCTGGGCGCAGTGGCTCGAGTACGCGCCCGCGGCGAAGCGGGCCTGACGGAGGGAACGGGCGTGAAGCAGGAGGTACGCGGAGTCCCGCTGTCGGGGCCGTTCCTCGACGAGCGCGAGGAGGAGCTCGTGCTCGAGGTCATGCGGTCCGGCCGGCTCTCGCTCGGGCCGGCGATCGATCGGTTCGAGGAGATCTGCGCGGAGGCGGTCGGCGCCCCGTACGCCGCAGCGGTCTCCTCGGGTACCGCAGGGCTGCACCTGCTCTGCGTCGCGGCCGGGATCCGGCCGGGTGACGAGGTGATCACGAGCCCGTACTCGTTCGCGGCCTCGGCGAACTGCTTCATCTACGAGGGCGGCGTGCCGGTGTTCGCGGACATCGACCCGCGCACCCTGAACCTCGACCCGGCCGCGGTCGAGGCGGCGGTGACGTCGCGCACGAAGGCGATCGTCGCCGTCGACATCTTCGGCTACCCGTGCGAGCTCGGCCCGCTGCGTGAGATCGCCGACCGGCACGGGCTCGCCTTGATCCAGGACTCCTGCGAGGCGCTCGGCGCCGAGTACGAGGGCGCCCGACTCGGCTCGCACGGGCCGTCGTGCGTGTTCGCGTTCTATCCCAACAAGCAGGTGACGACGGGCGAGGGCGGGATCGTGACGACGCACTCCGAGGAGGAATGGCGCCTGCTCCGCTCGCTCCGCAACCAGGGGCGCGGCGACAGCGGCGGCTGGCTCGAGCACGTCCGGCTCGGCTTCAACTACCGGATCGACGACATCCGCGCGGCGATCGGGATCGGGCAGCTCGAGAAGCTCGACCGCATCCTCGCGCTTCGCGACGGCGTCGCGAAGCGCTATGGAGAGCTCTTGCAGGCCATCCCTGGCGTCGAGCTGCCGTGCCTGGACGACGAGCGGCACAAGCGCTCGTGGTTCGTCTACGTCGTTGCGGTTCCCGACAACGCGACGCGCGAGCACGCGATCGCGGAGCTCGAACGGGAGGGCATCGGCTCGAGCCGCTATCTGCCCTCGATCCACCTGCAGCCGTACATGCGCGAGCGGTACGGCTTCGGCGAGGGCCTCTGCCCGGTCGCCGAGGACGCGAGCTCGCGCACGCTCGCGCTGCCGTTCGCCACGGGTCTCGGGCGCGGCGCGCAGGAGCGGGTCGCCGAGGTCTTCGCCGCGGCGCTCGCATGATGGACCTGCGCTCGCTCGATCGGATCGAGCCGTTCACGACGAAGGACGGCTCCTCGATCCGCGAGCTCCACCACACCGCGGCCCAGAGCCTCGCCGAGGCGACGCTCGAGCCCGGCGAGACGACGCAGCGGCACTACCACCGTGACGCCGAGGAGATCTACTTCGTCGTCAAGGGCTCGGGGGAGCTCGAGGTCGACGGCGACGTCAAGCGGATCCGGCCGGGCGACGCCGCGCTGATCCCGCCCGGCGCGTGGCACCAGCTCGAGAACAACGGCACGAGCGAGCTGCGGATCCTCTGCTGCTGCGTCCCGCCGTACCGGCACGAGG
>DATFMW010000272.1:0-3133 GCA_035266765.1 Gaiellaceae bacterium
GAAGGCGTCGGTGGCACAGCAGAAGATCAGAATCAGGCTGAAGGGCTACGACCACCAGCAGGTGGACCGGTCCGCGCGCGACATCGTGGACACGGCCCAGCGCACCGGCGCCACCATCACCGGTCCCGTGCCGCTGCCCACCGAGAAGAACGTGTACTGCGTGATCCGGTCGCCGTTCAAGGACAAGGACTCGCGGGAGCACTTCGAGGTGCGGACGCACAAGCGGCTGATCGACATTCACTCGCCGACCCCGAAGACGGTCGACTCGCTGATGCGGCTCGACCTCCCGGCCGGCGTCGACATCGAGATCAAGCTCTAGCCATGCGCGGAATCATCGGCAAGAAGCTCGGCATGACGCAGCTCTTCGACGAGGAGAGCGGCGGCGTGACTCCCGTGACCGTGATCGAGGCGGGCCCGTGCCCGGTCGTCGCCGTCCGCACCCCGGACGCAGACGGCTACGAGGCCGTGCAGCTCGCCTGGGAGCCGGTCGCCGACCGCAAGATCTCGAAGCCCGAGCGCGGCCACCTCGCCAAGAGCGGCGTCGCGGGCGCGTATCGCCACCTGATCGAGTTCCGCGGCGAGGTCGGCGACGCAGTGCAGGGCGAGAACGTGACCGTCGCGATCTTCCAGCCGGGCGACAAGGTGAAGGTGGCCGGTACGTCGATCGGCAAGGGCTTCCAGGGCACGATCAAGCGGCACAACTTCCACCGTGGCCCGGTCACGCACGGCTCGCACAACGTCCGCAAGCCGGGCTCGATCGGCGCCTCGGCGACGCCGTCGCGCGTGTTCAAGGGCGTGCGCATGGCCGGACGGATGGGCGGGAAGCGCGCGACGCAGGTCGGCCTCACCGTCCATTCGGTCGACCTGGAACGGAACCTGCTGCTCGTGAAGGGTGCCGTCCCGGGCCCGAAGAACGGGCTGCTCGAGATCAGGGAGATGAGCTAGTGGCCGCTCCGAAGGCACCGCTGCTGGACGCGGCCGGCAAGGCCTCGAAGGACGTCTCGCTCGAGGCGGGCATCTTCGACGTCGAGCTGAAGCCGCACCTCGTCCACGAGGCCGTCCGGGCCGAGTTGAACGCGCACCGCCAGGGCACGCGCGCGGCGAAGACCCGCGGGCTCGTCTCCGGCGGCCGCGCGAAGCCGTGGCGCCAGAAGGGAACCGGTCGCGCTCGCCAGGGCACGATCCGCGCCCCGCAGTTCGCCGGCGGCGGTGTGGCGTTCGCGCCGACCCCCCGCTCGTTCGAGCTCAAGGTCAACCGCAAAGCCGCACGAGCGGCTTTGCGTGGAGCTTTGAGCGATCACGCGGCTGCCGGGACGCTCGCACTGGTCTCTGGGGACATCTTCGAGAAGCCCTCGACGAAAGCGGCGGTCGCGCTGCTCGACGCGTGGGCCAAGCCGACTCCGACGGTGGTCGTCGCCGCGGAGGACGAGGAGGCGCTGATCAAGTCCTTCAGGAACGTCGACCGCGTGCTCGTCACCGTTCCGGCGGAGCTCGAGGTGGCGCAGGTCGTCTGGGCGCGCTCCTTGATCATCTCCGAGTCCTCTCTGGACGACCTCCAGAGGAGGTCGTCATGAGCCTCCATCCGGGAGAGATCCTGATCTCGCCGGTCGTCTCCGAGAAGAGCTACGGCCAGATCGTCGAGAACCGCTACACGTTCAAGGTGCACTCCGACGCGCACAAGACGCAGATCCGCCAGGCCGTCGAGCAGCTCTTCGACGTCTCGGTCGTGCGCGTGAACGTCGTCAAGGTGCAGCCGAAGCCGAAGCGGCGCGGAACGACGCGCGGCACGCGCTCCGGCTGGAAGAAGGCCATCGTCCAGCTCAAGGCGGGCGATTCGATCGAGATCTTCGAGGGGGCTCAGCTGTGATCGCAGTCGCCTCACGCGCATCTCACACGCTGGATGCGGCTGCAAACGGTCGCATCGTCGCGTCCGTAGCCTCCGGCTACGACCGCTCCCTGCGTCCTCGCGCTGCTCGGTTTTCGCCGCCCCAGCGCACGATCTGCGCGAGAGGAGACCGCTAGTGCCGATCCGCCGCTACAAGCCCACCTCGCCGGGCCGCCGCTTCATGTCCGTCTCGACCTTCGAGGAGGTCACGCGCTCGCAGCCCGAGAAGAGCCTGCTCGCGCCGCTCTCGAAGAAGGGCGGGCGCAACAACAACGGGCGCATCACGACGCGCCACCAGGGCGGCGGCAACAAGCGCCGCTACCGGATCATCGACTTCAAGCGCGTCAAGGACGGCGTGCCGGCGAAGGTTGCCGCGATCGAGTACGACCCGAACCGGTCGGCCCGGATCGCGCTGCTCCACTACGCCGACGGAGCGAAGAGCTACATTCTCGCGCCCGCGCAGCTGCGCGTCGGTGCGACCGTCGAGTCCGGCCCCGGCGCTGACATCCGCGTCGGCAACGCGCTGCCGCTCGAGAACATCCCGACGGGCACGCTCGTCCACAACGTCGAGCTGAAGCCGGGGCAGGGCGCGAAGATGGCCCGCTCCGCCGGCTCGGGCATCCAGCTCGTCGCGAAGGACGCAGGCTTCGCTGTGCTGCGGCTTCCCTCCGGGGAGATGCGCCGCGTGCCGCTCGTCTGCCGCGCGACCGTCGGCCAGGTCGGCAACGTCGACCACCAGAACATCACGGGCGGCAAGGCGGGACGCAGCCGCTGGCGCGGCAAGCGCCCGTCCGTGCGCGGCTCCGCGATGAACCCGGTCGACCATCCGCACGGCGGCGGCGAGGGCAAGTCGAAGGGCGGCCGGCATCCGGTCACCCCGTGGGGCGTCCCGACGCTCGGCAAGCGCACGCGCGCCAAGCACAAGGAGTCGAACAAGCTGATCGTTCGCGGCCGTCGCCGCGGCAAGGAGGGCCGTCGCTGATGAGTAGGTCATCGAAGAAGGGCCCGTTCGTCGAGGAGCGGCTGCTGAGCCGCATCCAGGGGATGAACGAGTCGGGCGCGAAGAACATGATCCGCACCTGGTCGCGCTCGTCGACGGTCTTCCCGGAGATGGTCGGCCACACGATCGCCGTCTACGACGGGCGTAAGCACGTGCCCGTGTTCATCTCGGAGCAGATGGTCGGCCACAAGCTCGGCGAGTTCGCTCCGACCCGGACGTTCCGGGGCCACTCCGGCGACCGCGCCGCG
>DATFMW010000273.1:0-2312 GCA_035266765.1 Gaiellaceae bacterium
GGCGCTCGAGGTCGTGTCGCGCCGGGGCCGGGAAGCTGCCAGCGGGCAGGATCCGGCAGCTCTGGCCGGTGAGGGGATCTCGGCGGACCTCGACCGGCAGCTCCGTGCGCGCGAAGCCGTCTCGCGGATCGAGGAGCTCCGCGACGAGGCGGTCCCGCTCGAACGCGATCCGGGTCACGGCGTGGGAACGGCGGCCCGCTTGCGCGACTTCGGCGCCGCGGCGAGCTGGCCGCACGCGGCTTCGATGTCGCGGCCACGCGTGAGACGCACCGTGGCGGGCACGTGGGCGCGGTCGAGCACCGCCTTGAACGCGCCGATCCGGTCGCGCGACGAGCCGTCGAAGTGGCCGCCCCCGGCCGCCTTGGGCGGCCGGTCTTCCTGCCGGGCGCCGGCGGCTTCGCCGCCTGCGCTTCCCGCAATCGGGTTATAGGGAATGAGATTCACCTTGAAGTGGTCGCGGCCGAGGAGGTGGGCGAGCGCGCGCGCCTGCTCGGGCGCGTCGTTGACGCCGGCGAGCATGACGTACTCGACGAAGACGCGCCGGTTCGTGCGCTCCGCGTGCTCGTGGCAGAGCGCGAGCACCTCGGTGAGCGGGTAGCGGTCGTTCACCGGCATCAACTGCGAGCGCAGCGCCCCGTCGGCCGCGTGCAGCGAGAGTGCGAGCCGGATCGGCTCGTCCACCTCGCGCACGAAGCGTTTCAGGCCGGGGATCCAGCCGACCGTGGAGATCGTCGTCCGCCGGTGCGTGATCCCGATCTCCGGCAGCCGCCGCGCCGCCGCGAGCACCTCGTCGAGGTTCAGCATCGGCTCGCCCATCCCCATAAACACGGCATGCGTCGGGCCCCCGGCCGGCGACGGCTCCCGCCGGGCAGAGCCCGGCTCCGCCGACGCCTGACGACGCTGCCGCCCCGTGCGCTTCCGGGCCCGTGCGTCCAGCACTGTTCCCTCCGCGCCCGCGCCGGCAGCGTCGCCCCGGGAACCCGACGTGACATCGACCTCGGTGCGCCGCCGGAAGTGGAGCGCCTGATCGAGGATCTCCGAGGCGGTCAGGTTCCGTCCGAACGCCATCGCCCCGGTGGCGCAGAACGTGCACGTGAGCGGGCAGCCCGACTGGGAGGAGAGGCAGAGCGACCGGCGCCCGTCCCGGTAGCGCATCAGCACCGCTTCGACCGGATGGCCGTCCGCGGTGCGGAAGAGCGTCTTCACCGTGCCGTCCTTCGACTCGCGCTCGACCTCGACCTCGAGCGTCGAGAACGGCACCGCCGCCGTGAGTTCCTCTCGGAGCGCGCGCGGCAGGTTCGTCATCGCCTCGTAGCTCTCGGCGCCGCGCGCCGTCCACTCCCACACCTGGCCGGAGCGGTAGGCGGGCTCGCCACGCTCGCGCAGCGACGTCTCGAGGAGGGTCAGATCCACAGGGTCACGGTAGCGGCGATCAGGTGAGCAGAGTCTCGCCGGGCGGGCCTCCGGCGAGCAGCTCGAGCACGCCGTCGACGCCGCCGCGGTCATCGGAGACGTTCTCGATCCACCAGGTCACCCCGGCTGCCGCGTACGAGGCGAGGTCGGCCTGCCCGGCGAAGCCGATGAACGCGACCTCGTCGACGCGCACCGGCTCGAGCTTCGCCGCCACGTCGGCGGGCGAGAGGACGTTGCGCTCCGGGTCGGAGCCGTCGGCGAGCCAGCCGCCCCAGCGCTCCGCCCGGCGCAGCGCCGGCCGCGAGTTGCCGCCGATCCAGAACGGAACCGGGCGCACGGGCACGGGCGCGAGCGTCACGCCGTCGGCGAGGTAGTGCTCGCCGCGATGCTCCACCCGCGCCCCGGAGAGGAGCGCGTCCACGAGCTCGAGCCCCTCGTCGAGCATCGCCGCCCGCAGGCGGTCGTCGCCGGGATCGCCGAAGCGGGTGAACTCGTCCGGCTTGCCGCCGATCCCCGCACCGAAGATCACGCGGCCGCCGGAGAGGAGCGAGAGCGACGCGAGCTGCTGGGCGACCATCTGCGGCCGCCGCCGCGGCAACGGCGTCACCGCCGTTCCGAGCTGGATCCGGCTCGTCGCCTTCGCGCACGCACCGAGCGCGACCCAGGGGTCGGCCGAGCTCTCGCCGGTCGCAGCCCAGCGGAGGTGATCCCACACGAAGAACGCCTCCCAGCCCGCCTCCTCGGCGACCTGCGCCGCGCGGACGATCTGCCGCGGGTCGGCGAACGTGCGGATCGAGGCGAGCGAGAGGCCGTAGCGCATGGCTGCATCTTCCCAGGCGCCGAGCCGGTAGCGTCACCGCCATGATCGACCTCCGCTCCGACACGACGACGCGGCCGAC
>DATFMW010000274.1:0-2150 GCA_035266765.1 Gaiellaceae bacterium
GCTCCTGGGCGAGCACCGGGCCCGAGTCGACGCCCTCATCGACGAGATGGACGCTCGCACCCGACTCTGCGACGCCCGCTGCGAGCTGCTCCTCGACCGCATGTACGCCCGGGAAGTCCGGCAGCAGCGACGGGTGGACGTTCACGACGGCGTCCGGGAAACGGGCGAGGAACGCGGGTGTGAGGATGTGCATGTAGCCGGCGAGGACGACGACCCGGACGTCGTGCGCCTCGAGCCAGTCGGCCATCGCCGCGTCGCGGGCGCTCCTGTCCGGATAGGCGCCGAGCTCGAACACCGCGGTTGCGACGCCCGCGGCCCGTGCCCGGTCGAGCGCGCCGGCGCCTGCTCTGTTGCTCGCGACGGCGACCACCGGCAGCCCGGCGTCGAGGAGCGCCTGGAGGTTCGTGCCGCCGCCCGAGACGAGCACCCCGATCATCCTGCGGCCAGCTCTCCGATCACGGTCGCGCCGGCCGGGGCCTCCGGCACGACGGCGCACATGCCGATTCCGAGGTTGAAGACGCGGCGCAGCTCGTCCTCGGCGACTCCGCGCTCGGCGAGCCAGGCGAAGACGGGCGGCCGCTCCCACGCGCCGAAGTCGATCCGCGCAGCGACGCCGTCGGGGAGAACGCGTGTGAGGTTGCCGAGGATGCCGCCGCCGGTGACGTGCGCGAGCGCCTTCACGTCGGCTGCGGCGCGCAGGTCGCGCACCTCGTCGACGTAGAGGCGGTGCGGCGCGAGCAGGAGGTCGGCGTCGAAGTCGCCGTCGCCGACGAGCGAGCGGACGAGAGAGAAGCCGTTCGTGTGGATCCCGCTCGAGGCGAGGCCGACGACGAGGTCGCCGGGCGCGCAACGGGAGCCGTCGATCAGGCGGTCGCGGTCGACGATGCCGACGCAGGTGCCGGCGAAGTCGAGCTCCCGCTCCCGGTAGACGCCGGGCAGCTCCGCGGTCTCGCCGCCGATCAGCATGCAGCCGGCTGCGCGGCAGACCTCGGCGGCGCCCTCGACGAGCTCGGTCACCTGCTCGAGGTCGATGCGGTTCGCGGCGACGTAGTCGAGGAGAAAGAGCGGGTCGGCGCCTGCGCAGAGGACGTCGTTGACGCAGTGCGCGGCGAGGTCCATGCCGCCCCAGCGGAGCGTCCCCGCGCGCCGGTGCAGCAGGAGCTTCGAGCCGACGCTGTCGGTGGTGGCGGCGAGGAAGCGGCGCTCGTCGAGCGGGTAGAGGCCGGCGAAGTGCCCGAAGCCGGTCGCACCGGTCGATTCGACCGCTGCGCGGAGCCGCTCGACGACGGCGTTCGCGGTCGCGAGCGAGACGCCGGCAGCGTCGTAGGTGGGGGAGCTCTCGCTCAAGGAGACGAGTCTACGATCCGGCTGGGACAGCGGCTCCCGTGACGCTCTCGTCACGAAGGTGCCTGGCACCGGGCCGCGGCGGCGTCACGCTTCCGTGACGGACGACCCGCATGAACAGCGGGCTCGTGACGCTTTCGTTACGAAGGTGCCAGGCACGATTCCGCGGGCGTTCCGGTCAGTCGAACATCTCGCCGTACAGCTCCGGGCGACCCTGCGTGCCGCCGGGGACGAACCGGACGAGCGTGTCGCCGACCTCGACGTCGGCTCCGGCTCGGTCGCACTCGAGGATCTCGGCGAGGGCGGCCGCCTTCGCCTCCGGGTCGTCCGCCTTCAGGTGCAGCTCCGCCAGCCGCAGCCGGTCGCTGCCGGCCATCAGCTCGTCGATCCAGTCGCGCGGCGGGTGCAGCTCGAGGCGGTAGCCCGCGTTCGTGGACACGAACGTGCGCCGCCCGCCGTGCTCCTGGATGCGCAGATCCCTGTGCTCGGCCCGTGCGAGCACCTCGAGGAACTCGTCCTCGTCGAGTGCGAGCCCGAGGTGGTCGACGCGCGGCAGCGGCCACTGACCCGGCTGGACGACGACGTTCACGGCGCCGTGCTGAAGCTCCGAGAGGCGCAGCCTGAAGCCCATCGCGTCCAGCTCCGTCCACGAGACACCGGGCTCGAACGAGGCGAGATCCTCGCCGACCCGTCCGTGGCGGGCGACGAGATCGAAGCCGAGCTTGCCGATGTAGCGGGCCTCGACCTCCCGCACCCGGCTCGTCACGAGGTGGTAGTGGAAGAGGCGCACGGCCGCGCCATGGTAC
>DATFMW010000275.1:0-2397 GCA_035266765.1 Gaiellaceae bacterium
TGAGGGCGTTGCCCTCCGACGTGGAGGAGAAACCGCACTGCGGCGACAGGCACAGCTGGTCGAGGTCGGCGAAGCGGCTCGCCTCCTCGATCCGCCGCTTCAGGTCGTCGGCGGTCTCGAGCTCGCCGCGCTTCGTCGTCACGAGCCCGAGCACGACGACCTTGTCCTTCGGCAGGAAGCGCAGCGGCTCGAAGCCGCCGGAGCGCTCGTCGTCCCATTCCATGAAAAAGCCGTCCACGTCGAGCTCGTTGAAGAGCGCCTCGGCGACGAAGTCGTAGCCGCCCTCGGCCGCCCACGAGGAGCGGAAGTTGCCGCGGCACATGTGCGTCGTCACCGCCATGCCCTCCGGCCGGCCGGCGAGCGCCTCGTTGATGTGGCGGATGTACTCGACGTGCTGGCGGTCCGGGTCGCCGCCGATCGAGGCGACGTAGGCGCGCTGGTGCGGGTCGTTGAGGTACGCAAGGCTCGTGTCGTCGAACTGGAGGTAGCGGCAGCCGAGCTCGCCGAGCCGGCGCACCTCCTCTGCGTACGCGGCGGTCAGGTCGGCCCAGAACGAGTCCAGGTCCGGGTAGACGGACTCGTCGATCGCGGCGCGGCCGCCGCGGTAGTGGACCATGCTCGGCGACGGGATCGTCAGCTTCGGGACGGTCCTCGTCACCGTGTCGGCGAGGAACGAGAAGTCGTCGCCGAAGATCGTCTCCGAGACGCCGAGGCGCCCGTTCACGTGCAGCGCCGCCGGGGTGAACTCGATGTCGCCGTCCGGGTTGTGGAACTGGACGGCGATGTGGCCGGCGTCCTTCGTGATCCCGTCCAGCCGGTAGATGAAGTCCATGTGCCAGGAGGCGCGGCGGAACTCGCCGTCGGTCGCCGAGCGCAGCCCGACCTCCTCCTGCATCTGGACGACCTCGCGGACGGCCGCGTCCTCGAGCCGGCGCAGCTCGATCGGGTCGATGCGGCCGGCGGCGAAGTCCTCGCGCGCCTGCAGGAGCTCCGGCGGGCGCAGCAGGCTGCCGACGTGGTCGGCGCGGAAGGGCGGCGTCGCGCGGGGGGCCATGGGCCGTGTATACCACGTGCCGTGAGCGATCCCGCCGATCTCGGTGTCGTCGAGGCGGCCGACGGGCTGGCGTGTCGTACGCTTTCCTCGCGGGAGCTGACCGAGGCGTGCCTGATCCGGATCCGCGAGCGCGACGGCATCTCGAGCCACGACGGCGACCCGGCCTCGATCAACGCCTGGGTGCGCGTGTACGAGGAGGACGCGCTCGCCGCTGCGGCCCGCGCGGACGAGCGGCTCGCGCGCGGTGACGCTCCGCGGCTCTGCGGGATCCCGATCGGGCTCAAGGACCTCTACGCCGTCGCCGGGAAGCCGCTCACGGCGTCGAGCCGCGTGCTCGACGAGATGCCGGCGCGCGACTGCGACGCGTGGGCGCGGCTCGCCGGCGAGGGCATGGTGCTGCTCGGGCACCTGCACACGCACGAGTTCGCCGCCGGCGGCACGACCGACCAGGTCGGCAACCCGTGGGCGCTCGACCGCTCCGCCGGCGGCTCGAGCGGCGGCTCGGGTGCGGCGCTCGCGGCGCGCATGACCCCTGCGGCGACCGGCACCGACACTGCCGGCTCGCTGCGCATCCCGTCGGCGATGTGCGGCACCTCCACCGTCAAGCCGACGCGCGGCATCGTGCCGATCAGGGGGATCGTCCCGCTCGCGTCGACGTTCGACCACGCCGGCCCGATGGCCCGGACGGTGCTCGACTGCGAGCCGCTGCTCGCCGCGCTCGCGGCCACGGTGCCGCCGTCCGAGCACCGCCCGTTGCGGCGCGTCGCGCTCTCGCCGCGGCTCGCGCTCCCGGGCCAGGAGCTCGACCCCGACGTCGCCGACGGCTTCGAGGCGGCGCTCGCCGCGCTGCGCGGAGCGCTCGGCGTCGAGCTCGTGTCGCCGCCGCCGCCCGACGTGGAGCTCGATCTCGGGCTTCCGTTCCTCGACGCCGTCACGACCGAGATGCTCGCCTGGCACCGTCGCTTCGACGGGGTGCGCGACCGCTACCGGCCCTCGATCCGCGGCTTCCTCGAGCACGCCGAGAGCCGGGGGCTGAGCGGCGAGGAGTACGCCGCGATCCAGGCGCAGCGGGCCGAGGACACGGCGCGCTGGGCCGACTGGCTCGCCGAGTACCGCGTGGACGCGCTCGTCGAGCCGACGCTGCCGATCGTCGCGCGCCCGCGCGGCCACGGCTACGACGCGCCGTTCACCGACGTCGCCGAGATCTCGCTCACGCACTACTGGAACTGGACGGGCTTCCCCGTCGTCGCGCTGCCCAGCGGCGTCGGCAGCCGTAGCGGCCTGCCGGTGAGCGTCTCGCTCGTCGGGGCGGCGGGCGCCGACTGGGACCTGCTCGCGGCCGG
>DATFMW010000276.1:0-2038 GCA_035266765.1 Gaiellaceae bacterium
CCGCTCGATCAAGGCGCGCTACCGGATCCACCTGCACGCGCTCTCGCCGTCGGAGATCCAGCACATCGCGCGCCGGTCGAAGCTGACGACCGCCGAGACGCTGACCCGGCTGCGCGACGCCGGCCTCGACTCGGTGCCCGGCGGCGGCGCCGAGATCCTCGTTGACCGGGTGCGGAAGATCATCGCCCCGAAGAAGACGAAGACGAAGGAGTGGCTCGGCGTCATGCGCGAGGCGCACCGGCTCGGGATCTCGACGACGGCGACGATGATGTACGGCCACGTCGAGACGCTCGAGGAGCGGGTCGAGCACTTCCGGCGGGTCCGCGAGCTCCAGGACGAGACCGGCGGCTTCCGGGCCTTCTTCTCGTGGACGTTCCAGGACGACGGCAACCGGCTCGTCGACCTCGTCCCGGCGGAGACCCGGCCGACCTCGTTCGACTACCTGCTGACGCAGGCGGTGTCGCGGATCTACCTCGATAACGTGCCGCACATCGGCTCCTCGTGGGTGACGCAAGGCAAGAAGATCGGCCAGGTCGCGCTCGGCTTCGGCGCCGACGACCTCGGCTCGGTGATGATCGAGGAGAACGTCGTCTCGGCCGCCGGCACGACGCACCGCACGAGCGCCGAGGAGCTCGTCCACCTGATCAGGGGCGTCGGCAAGATCCCGGTGCAGCGCGACACGCTGTACCGCGAAGTCCGCGTCTGGGACTGACGGCGCCCGCCGGCACACCTCCGTGACCCTCCGGTAACGGTCCTCAGAGACCGGGCCATGTTCCGGAGAGACAGGTCAGCGAGGAATAGACGTGCACCTCATGGGGCGCGGTCACGCGGCGCCTCCGGCGGTCCTCAGAGGTCGGGACAGGCCCGAGGTGTGACGGGGCGAGCCGCGGAGGCGGCCGCCCGCGACGAGCCGGTTGGATGCCGGCGGCGCCGCCCCGCGCCCCGGCTACCCTGGTGGCGGGTCGTGCTCGCGAAGCTGCTCATCGCCGCCGCACTCGCCGGTTTCGTCGTCTCGTCCGCATCGGGAGCCACCTCGACGCGCGGCGCCGCGCAGCAGGCGGGCGAGACCTCGTCGCTCCTCATGCCGGGCGTCTCCTACCTGCGCCAGGTCGACTTCACCCCGCGCGGCCCCGTCGTTCTCGACGTCGTGATCGCGCCGCGGCCCGACGGCTCGCTCTACACGCTTGCGCCGGTGCTCTCGAACGGCACGCTCGTCGGCACCGAGCGCCTGACCGACGTCGAGCAGCGCCTCAGCACGGCCGCGACGGTCGTCGGCGTGAACGGCGACTTCTTCCGGGCGAATCCGGGCAGCCCGAGCGGGATCCTGATCCAGGGCGGCGCGCTCGAGTCGCCGCCGGCGACGAACCGCTCCAGCCTCGCGATCGGCGCCGACGGGACGCTCTCGGTCGCGACCGTCAGCTTCGACGGGAGCTGGCGCGGCACCGACCAGCGGCGTGCGCTCGACCTCAACCGGCCGCGCGTGAAGGGACACACGACGCTCTACACCCCCGCCTGGGGAGCCGCCACGCCGAAGGAGAAGGGTGTCGTCGAGGACGTGATCGGCTCGTTCCCGGCCGCGACGCCGAACACGCTGCTCAACGGCGTCGTAACCTCCGTGGCAGCCGCGGGCGGCACGCCGATTCCGCCGGGCGGCGCCGTGCTCGTCGCCCGCGGCGCGCAGGCTCCCCACCTCTCGAGCGAAGCGCCCGCGGGCACGACGGTCGAGGTGCGGCTCACGCTGACCCCGAGCTGGGGCGGCGTGCCGAGCGCGATCGGCGGCGGCCCGCTGCTCGTCACCGACGGCCGGCCCGTCTTCAACGCGAAGGAGTCGTTCTCGGCCACGATCCTCAACCAGCGCAACGCGCGCAGCGCGATCGGCCAGCTCTCCGACGGGCGCATCCTGCTCGTGACCGTCGAGGGCGGCAATCCCGCCTACAGCGTCGGGATGACGAACTACGAGCTCGGCGTCGCGCTCGTCCGGCTCGGGGCCCGTACCGCGATGGGGCTCGGCACGGGCGGCTCCGCGTCGCTCTCCTTC
>DATFMW010000277.1:0-2322 GCA_035266765.1 Gaiellaceae bacterium
GTCGGTACGAGCGCGAAACGGAGATAGCCCTCGCCGCTCGGCCCGAAGAATGTCCCCGGCGCGACGACGATCCCGCACTCGATCAGCCGTGCCGCAGCCGCCTCGGCCGGCTCGCCCGTCGGGATCGCGACCCAGAGATACATCGTCGCCTCGCTCGCGACCACTTCCCAGCCGCGCTCGGCAAACACCGGCAGCAGCGCCTCCCGCTTCACCCGGTAGCGCGCCCGCGTCTCCTCGACGTGCCGCTCGTCGCCCCACGCGACGACCGATGCCCGTTGCACGAACTCCTGCGGGGCGGTTCCCACCGTCGGCCGGTACGCCTTCAGCGCACCGATCACGTCGGGCGCGGCGGCGACGAACCCTGAGCGGTACCCGGTCATCGACGACCGCTTGCTCAGCGTCTGGAAGACGATCATCCGCGACCGGTCCGACGCCTGGAGCGCCGACGGAGGCGGCTCCTCGAACCAGAGCTCGCTGTACGCCTCGTCGGAGGCGACGACGAAGTCGTACCGCGCCGCCAGCTCCGCGACCCGTTCGTAGAAGTCGAGCGGCGCCACCGCGCCCGTCGGGTTGTTCGGGTAGTTGACCCACAGGATCGCCGTCCGCTGCCACACGTCGGCGGGCACCGCGTCGAGGTCGGGCAGGAAGCCGTGCGCGCGCACGAGCGGCAATGTCGTCACCTCCGCGCCGGCGAAGAGCGCGCCCCGCTCGTACACCGGATATGCGGGCTCCCCGTGGAGGACGAGCCGTTTCGGCGACGCCGGGTCGATCAACACCTGCGCGAGCGAGAAGATCGCCTCCTTCGAGCCGTACGTCGGCACAACCTCGGTGTCCGGATCGAGCTCGACGCCGAAGCGGCGCCCGGCCCAGCCGGCGACCGCCTCGCGCAGCTCCGGCAGTCCCTGGGCGAGCGGGTACGGCGACCGCTCGGGCAGCGCCTCGACGAGCGCCCGGCGGATCATCGGGTCGGTCGGCTCGTTCGGGTCGCCCTTGCCGAAGTCGATCACCTCGACGCCCTCGGCGAGCAGTCGCCGCCGCGCCTCCTCGAGCACCACGAACGGATACGTCGCCATCCCGGCGAGCGTGGGGGAGATCCGGACGGTCACGGGCTAGACGGTACCGCCGAGGAACGCCGCGAGCGTCGCGTAGCAGCGCTCGAGGCTCGCCGTCGCGAGCTGCTCGTCGCGCTTGTGCGCGTACGCGGTCGCGCCCGGCCCGTAGTTGATCGCGTCGATCCCCTGCTCGGCGAACTGGGCCACCGGCGTCCACGCCTGCTTCGGCGCCACCTCGGGCACGAGCCGGCGCAGCTCTGCCGCGAGCGGGTTGCCGAGCGCGGGCGGCGCGGAGGGAGAGTTCGAGAGCACCGTCACCTCGCCGTGGGAGACGAGGTCGCGCAGGCGGGTCTCCGCCTGCTCGCGCGAACGGCCGGGCGCGTAGCGGAAGTTGAGCTCGACGCCCGCCTCCGCGGGCACGACGTTCGCGGCGATCCCGCCGTCGACACGGACGGCGCTCACGACCTCCCGGTAGACGAGCCCGTCCAGCTCGACGTCGAGTGGCTCCAGCTCGACGAGCCCGGCCAGACCGCGTACGAGCTCGTGGATCGCGTTGACGCCCGTCCAGGGCCGCGCCGAGTGCGCGCTCTCACCGTGGAAGCCGACGCGCGCCTGGAGGTTCCCCAGACAGCCTGCGTGAAGGATGCAGTCGGTCGGCTCGAGCACGACGGCGAGCTGCGCATCGTCGAGCAGCCCCGTCTCGAAGAGCGCCGGCAGCGGGCTCTCGGCGACGGGCACCTCCTCGCGCGTGAAGAAGAGGTAGCGCGCGGGCACGCCCGCACGGGCGAGCTCGATCATCACCGCAATCCCGCCCTTCATGTCGCTCGCGCCGAGCCCGTGGACGACGCCGCCCTCGATCCGCCCGGGGAGGTTGCCCTGCGCGGGCACGGTGTCCACATGGCCTGCGAGCACGACGGAAGCCGCCGGGTCGCCGACGAGGAGCGCCTCGCCGTCGTCGTAGAGCGGCTCGCCGACAAGGCTGCGGACGAGCTCCATCACGGCAGCCTCGTGCCGGCTCTCGGAGGGCACGTCGACGAGCTGGAGCGTCCTGGCGGCGAGGTCGGGAACCGGCACGGTACGCGTCATAATGACGGTCGAATGGCAGTGCGACAGCCCGATCCGACGCCGGGCCTCGAGCCCGAGCGCGGGTTCGTCCTGGCCGTGCTCGCACAGGGCGTCGATGACGACGAGGAGCTGACCGAGCTCGAGGAGCTCGCGCGCACCGCCGGCGTCCGCCCGCTGGCGCGCCTCGTCCAGCACCGGCCGCGCC
>DATFMW010000278.1:0-3039 GCA_035266765.1 Gaiellaceae bacterium
CGCGACCGCGTCGCTCGAGGAGCAGCTCGAGCTCGAGGCGCAGCTCCAGGTCGCCGCGGCTGCGGGTGACGACTTCACCGAGGGCGTCGCCGCGTTCGCCGAGAAGCGCCCGGCCGAGTTCCGCGGACGCTAGCCCCTACTGGGCGGCGCAGGCCGTCAGTCCGAGCGCGATCGCGGCCTGCCGGCTCGTCTCTCCGGTCGCCTGTACCTGGGCGGCGGCGGCGTTCGTGCCGGGCAGGTCGTGGCGCATCGCGGCGAGGCGCAGGCTTCGCTGGGCGGCGGCGACCTTCCGGCCCGCGGCGAGCCACGCCTGCACGCCTGCCTCGTCGGCCGTGGGGGGCTTCAGCGCGGCGAGCTTCTTCAGCGCCGCCTCGTAGAGCGGCAGCGTCTTCTCGACGTAGGAGACGACGTCGTCGTACGAGGATGGCTGGGCGAGCAGCTTCACCTGCGCCTGATAGGCGGAGCAGACGGCGTCGGCCCGTTTCGCGTACTCGGCGTGGGAGAGTCGCCCGCCGCCGCAGCCGGCGACTGCGAGCACCGCGGCACCGGCGACGGCGAACCCCCGGAAGCTCGTGCTCACGGCCGGGACCCTAGACGATCGATCGTCAGGTCAGCCGTCGAGGCCGAGGCGCGCGACGATCTCGGCGTGCTCGGGGAAGCGGTGCTCCCGGCCCTTCGAGAAGACGAGCTCGCCGTCCCGGAGGACGTCGAACTGCCCCGAGCTGCCCTCCATCACGCGGGCCGAGACGCCGTGCTCCTCCAGTGCGGCCGCGAGACTCGCGGCCCGGCGGTCGTAGCCGCTTCAGACCGGGCAGTAGAAGATCTCGACCGTCATCGAGCGAAGCCTTGCACGCGGGACGGATGCCGTGCAGGCCTAGGCACCGGGCCGCGCGGGTGGGACAATGCGCGGCGATGGATCATCCGATCCGGCTCGTCGTCACCGACGACCTGCGGCGGAACCGGCTCACCGTCTTCTTCCGCCTGCTGCTCGCGATCCCGCTGTTCATCTGGCTGGCGTTGTGGGGCATCGTCGCCATGGTCGTCCTGATCGTGGCCTGGTTCGCCGCCCTCGTCACCGGGCGCGTGCCGCAGGGGCTGCACGGCTTCCTCGCCGGCTTCGTCCGCTACCAGGTGCACGCGTTCGCCTATGCGACGCTCGCCGCCGACCCGTTCCCCGGCTTCTCCGGCTCGGCCGACTACCCGATCACGGTCACGATCGACCCGCCGGCCGGGCAGGGGCGACTCTCGATCTTCTTCCGCATCCTGCTCTCGCTGCCGGCCGCGTTCATCTCGGGTGCGCTCAACTCGCTGACCGAGGTGCTCGTCTTCTTCGCCTGGTTCGTCTGCCTCGCGCTCGGCCGGATGCCCGAGGGGATGCGCAACCTGCTCGCGTTCAGCGTGCGCTACCACGCGCAGACGCAGGCCTACGAGTACCTGCTGACGAGCCGGTACCCGAGCCTCGACGTCGGGCTCGAGTAACCCTTCGATGGTCCGCACATGGCGGTGACACCCGAGCGGCGCGCGTGGGAGCGGCTCTTCGCCGCCCGGACGCGAGCCGAGGGCGGCGACGGGATCGCCTCGGTGCTCGCCTCTCTCGGCCGGCCCGACCTGATCTCGTTCGCCGGCGGCTTTCCCGACCCACGGACGTTTCCGCGCGAGCGGGCCGCGGCGCTCCTCGCCGAGTTCGCCGACGCCGGTGAGGCGAGTGCGTTCCAGTACGCGCCGACGCGCGGGCTCGAGGGCACGCTCGACGCGCTTGCCCGGCGGATCGAGGCGACGCAAGGGCGTCGTCCGGCCGCGGACGAGCTCGCGATCACGAGCGGCGCGATGGAGGCGCTCGACCTCGTCGCCGCGTCGTTCCTCGACCCCGGCGACCTCGTCGTCGTCGAAGGGCCGACGTATCTCGGCGCGATCCAGGCGTTCCGCGGCTTCGAGGCGGAGGTCGTCGCCGTCCCCGTGGACGACGAAGGGCTTGCGGTGGACGAGCTCGAGCGCCAGCTCGTCGCCGGTCTCGCGCCGAAGCTCCTCTACACGATCCCCGACCACCAGAACCCGGCCGGCGTGAGCCTCTTGCGGGAACGGCGGGCGGCGCTCGTCGAGCTCGCGCGGCGGCACGGCTTCCTCGTTGTCGAGGACGTCGCCTACCGTGAGCTCGGCTTCGACGGGGAGCCGCCTCCGAGCCTCTGGAGCCTCGCGCCGGACGTCGTCGTCCAGGCGGGGACGACCTCGAAGACGTTCTTCCCGGGTGTGCGGCTCGGCTGGGCCGTCGGCCCGGCGGAGGTGTCGGCGCGGCTCGTCTCGGCGAAGCAGACGACCGATCAGTGCGCGGGCGCGCTCGGGCAGCGGCTGTTCGAGGAGTACGTGCGCCGCGGCTGGATCGATGGGCAGCTCGCCGCTTCGCGCGCGCTCTACCGCGAGAAGTGCGGGCGGCTGCTGGCGGCCCTTGAGCGGTCGCTGCCGGAGGGGGCGCGCTGGACGCGCCCGCACGGCGGCTTCTTCTCGTGGCTCACGCTCCCCGGCGTCGACGCGGTCGACCTGGCGCGCCGCGCCGGCGAGGCGGGAGTCGGCATCGTCCCGGGCGCGCCGTTCTATCCGGACGGCCGCGGCGGCGAGAACGTCCGCCTCTCGTTCAGCCTCGTCGACGAGACGCTGATCGACGAGGGCATCGACCGGCTCGGCGCGCTGCTCGCGAGTTGAGCGATCTGGCTGGCTAGATCGTCTTGAACTGCTCGAACGGCTGGCGGCAGCTGTCGCAGTAGCGGAGGCTGCGGCACGGGGTCGGGCCGAAGATGTTCTCGAGCCGCGTCTCGGTCGAGCCGCAGTACGGGCAGCGGAAGGCCTGCGCCTGGAGCTGCACCAATCTCGGCGCCGACGCCTCGCGCGGGGCGGGCGGAGCGAAGCCCGCCTCGCGGAGCTTGGCGCGGCCGGCGGGCGTGATCCGGTCGGTCGACCACGAGTCGTCGGCGATCACCTGCACCTCGGCCTCGCCGCCGAGCGCGGCGACGCTCGCCTCCATCGCGCCCTTCATCGCCTCGAGCG
>DATFMW010000279.1:0-6666 GCA_035266765.1 Gaiellaceae bacterium
GGTCGGCGACGAGGTCCTCCGGGCCCTCGCCTCGGTTCTCCTCGAGACGGTGCGCGAGTCGGATCTCGCCGGCCGCTGGGGCGGCGAGGAGTTCCTCGTTCTGCTCCCCGGCAGCGACGTCGACGGGGCCGCGCAGCTGGCCGAGCGGATCCGCCTCGCGCTCGCGGGGATGCCGGTCACGCCTCCGGACGGGCCCGCCTTCACGGTCACCGCGAGCTTCGGTGTCGCCTCCCACCGGAAGGGCGGCGACGTCGGCACGCTCTACGCCGCCGCCGACGAAGCGCTCTACCGGGCGAAGGCGGCGGGCAAGGACCGCGTCGAGCTCGCTCGTGCGGTTCGTAGCTTTTCGTGATATAGGAGTAGGAATCTTCCGGGGTTTCGGGCTATGATCCGCGGCGAGGAGGGGCACGCCCAGATCGGGAGGGACGAATGCCGGTAGAGACGCCGTCTCTGTTCGCGCAGGTAATCAAGGATCATCTCGCGCTCAAGGAGCGCAACGCCCAGCTCGACGGCTCGATGTCGATCGAGGGCTACAAGGCCGAGGATCCGTTCCGGAACCACCCGCTCTTCAAGAGCGAGGAACAGGCTCGCATCGAGGAGACGATGGACGGCGCCGAGCCGGTCTTCACCGAGTCGTCGGTCGAGGACACGGTGCCGTGGCCGGGCGACGAGACCGTCGAGAGCACGACGGCCGTCGTGACCGAGGACTCCGGGTTCTGGGGCGACCAGGCCCGAGAGTTCGACTGGGGCGACTAGGACCGCGGGGGCAGACCCCCGCTTCCACCAGCCCCGAGCCCGTCCATACGGCCACGAACGGCCGCCGTCAGCGGCGTCGGTGCCTTCCGTATTTCGGGTAGTCGGTTCCCTCGACGGGGGGATACACGGATGTCTCGAAAAGACGATGGTTGAAGGGTTCCCGTCGCTCCGATGAGGGAGGAATTCTGCGGCACCTGACCACGCCGAGGGCAGCGTGGTGACGCGCTCGTCCGGTCATCTCCAGCTACTGCCGGAGACTTTCGACGGGCGATCCGCGGCCACCGTCATCGACTCGTACCGGCGTCTCGCGGACGTCTTCCACGGGGTGCTCGCGGAGCAGAGCCTCGACGCCGTGCTCGTGCGCGTCGCGGACACCCTGTCCGATCTGATCCCGCACGACACCCTCACGATCTACGAGGCCGAGGAGGGTCGGCGCGTGCTCGTGCCGGTGCTCGCCCGCGACGATTACGCGGAGGAGATCCTGCGGACGCGCGTCCGCTTCTCCGAGGGGATCACCGGCTGGGCTGCCTGCAACCGCCGGGCGGCACTTGTCAACCAGGCGCATCTCGACCCGCGCGTCCGTTTCGTGCCGGGTACGCCGATCGACCCGGAGGCGCTGATCGCGATTCCGCTGATCGCGCGCTCCTGCATCAAGGGCGTCCTCAACATCTACCGGGTCGGCGAGGACGCTGCCTTCAGCGAGGACGAGTTCGAGCTCGCGCAGCGGTTCGGCGACGCGGCCGCCCTTGCGCTCGACAACGCGCAGATCCGGGCGCGGCTCGAGCACCAGGCCCGCACCGACTCCCTCACGGGCCTGCTCAACCACCGCAGCTTCCACGAGGAGCTGCTGCGCGCGCTCGAGGAGTCGAGCCGGACGAACCGGCCGGTCGCGGTGCTGATGCTCGACATCGATGACTTCAAGCGCGTCAACGACGTGCACGGGCACGGCGTCGGGGACGAGCTCCTCGCTCTGCTCGCCGACACGTTGCAGGCCTGCGTCCGGCCCGAGGACGTCGTCTGCCGGCTCGGCGGCGAGGAGTTCGCCGTGATCATGAGCGGCTGCGACGGCGTCGACGCGCGCCGCGTCGCCGAGCGTGTCCTGCTGCGGCTCGCCGCTGTCGACCTGCCCGCCGTCGGCGGCGTCACCGTCTCGGTCGGGCTCGCGTACGGGCCCGACCACGCGATGAACTCGCGTGAGCTCGCCGCGTGCGCGGAGGCGGCGATGATGACCGCGAAGGCGCAGGGGAAGAACCGGATCGTCCTCTACCACGAGGAGTCGACGCAGCGCCCCGGGGTGCCCGCCGCGCCGCGCGACCTCCGCTCGATCACGCACCTGAAGATGCTCCAGACTCTGAGCGGCAAGCTCACCAGGCTGAACGGCGTGCGCGAGATCGGCGAGGAGATCGCTGCCGAGCTGCGGCCGCTGATCGACTACCACAACTGCCGCGTGTTCGTCGTCGACGGGACGGACGATCTCGTTCCGATCGCGTTCCGCGGCGACCTCGCGACCGAGCCCGCGGCGGTGCCGCTCGAGCTGCTGCGCACGCGGATCGGCAAGGGCGTCACCGGCCGCTGCGCGGAGCGTGGCGAGTCGCTCCTCGTCCCCGACGCCGCGAACTGCGAATTCGGCACCCGGATCGCCGGCACGCCCGTGATCGAGGAGTCGCTCCTTGCCGTGCCGCTCCTGTACGGCTCCAGGGTCGTCGGCGTGATCGTCGTCTCGAAGCTCGGGCTCGACCAGTTCGACGACGCCGACGTGCGCCTGCTCGAGGTCCTCGCCGGGCACGCGGCCGTCGCGATCGAGAACGCCCGGCTGTACGAGTCGGCGCGACGCGAGGCGCAGAGCGCGACGGCACTGCTCGAGTTCGGGCGGGATCTTGCGGCGGCATCCGGGCTCGACGAGATGGTCGAGCGCGTCGTGGAGCTGTCGGCCGAGATCCTCGGCTTCCCGCGCACGTCGGTCTGGATCGAGTCCGACGGGTGGCTCGTGCCCCGTGCGTTCCACGGCTATACGGCGTCCGAGCGCGCACACGTCGAAGGCGTCTGCGCCGAGGCGGGGCTGATCGTCCCGGAGCGCGAGCCGTACGTCGTCACGGCCGAGGAGGTCGCCCGCTTCCTGCCCGAGCCGCCCTGCCCCGGCGCTCCGTACGCGATCGCGCCGTTCGAGGTCGACGGCCGCGCCTGCTGCATCGCCGTGGTGATCGGTGCCGAGAGCTTCGGCGAGCCTGAGCTGCGCCTTCTCGCCGGCCTCGCGCAGCAGGCGAAGCTCGCGCTCGCGAACGCGTCGAGCTACGAGGGGCTGGAGCGGACGTTCGTCTCGACGGTCGAGGCGCTCGCGAAGGGGCTTCGGGCGAACGACGCGTCGCACGCGCGCGCGATCTGCAATCTCGCGCTGCGGATCGGTCGCGAGCTCGGGCTCGACGAGCCTTCGCTGAAGCGGCTCGAGCTCGGCGCGGTTCTGCACGACACCGGGACGGTCGGCATTCCGGGCAACGTCCTCTCCGGGTCGGGCCGGCTGACGAGCCGGGCGAGCTAGCCGGCCGCGGCGAGATCCTCGTCGCCGCCGTCGAGGCGGTGCGCGAGGCGGTGGAACGGCCCGTCCTCGGCGAGGAGCGAGGCCTCGGTGCCGCGCTGGACGATCCGGCCGTGCTCGACGACGACGATCTCGTCGGCCCGCCGGACGGTGGAGAGGCGGTGCGCGATGATGATCGAGGTGCGGCCGTGCAGCAGCCGGTCGAGAGCGCGCTCGATCAGCACCTCGGTGGGGCGGTCGATGTTCGAGGTCGCCTCGTCGAGGACGAGGATCCGCGGGTCGGCGAGGAGCGCCCGCGCGATCGAGATCAGCTGGCGCTCACCGGCCGAGAGCCCGGCGCCGCCCTCGCGCACCGCGTGGTCGAGCCCGCCCGAGAGGCGTGCCGCCACCCGGTCGACGCCGACGGCGGTCGCGGCCTCGGCGACCTCCTCGTCCGACGCGTCCGGCTTCGCGAAGCGGATGTTCGAGGCGATCGTGCCGCTGAACAGGAACGGGTCCTGGAGAACGACGCCGAGCCGGCGCCGGTACGAGCGCAGGCTCACGTCGCGCAGGTCGCGCCCGTCGATGCGCACCGCGCCCTCGTCGGGGTCGTAGAACCGGCCGACGAGCCGGGCGAGCGTCGACTTGCCGCCGCCCGACTCCCCGACGAGCGCGAGACAGCCGCCGCGGGGCACGTGCAGGTCGATTCCGTGCAACACCGGCTCGGCCCCGTACGCGAAGACGACGTGGTCGATCTCGAGATCACCGTCGATCCGCTCGAGCGGGTGTGCGCCGTCGCGGTCGCGGATCTCCGGCTCCTCGTCGAGGATCGTCGCGATCTTCACCATCGCCGCCGCGCCCGACTGGAGCTGGCCGTACACGTCGGAGAGCTCCTGCAGCGGCTGGAACACGAGCTGGAGCAGGTAGAGGGCCGTGATCAGCGTTCCGATCGTGAGCGTGTGGTGGGCGAGGAACCGCTCGCCGGCGAAGAGCACGGATGCGGTCGAGAGGACGCCGAGGAACTCGATCGAGGGGAAGAAGACCGAGAAGATCTTCTGCGTGTAGACGCTCTGGACGCGGTTCGCGCCGTTCAGCTCGTCGAACTGCGCCTGGAAGCGGCGCTCCCGGTTGAACGCCTGCACGATGGCCATCCCCGCCACCGACTCGGCGATCTGGGCGGTGACCGCCGCGATCCGGTTCCGCGTCTCGACGAGCGCCACGTGGGAGGTGCGCTGGAACCAGCGCGTGAGCACGAGCGCGGGCGGGACGATCGCGAAGACGACGAGCCCGAGCCGCCAGTCGACGATCAGGAGCGCGGCGAGAGCCGCCGGCAGGAGCACGACGTTCGAGACGAGCGTCGGCATCCCCGCCGAGAGCACGTCGGAGACGGCGTCGACGTCGCTCGTCAGGCGCGCGATGATCCAGCCCGCCTTCTGCTGGGAGAAGTAGCGCAGCGAGAGCCCGGTCAGATGGTCGAAGAGGTCGCGCCGCAGGCCGAGCACGATCCGCTGGCCGATCCCGGCGAGGCCGCGGATCAGCCACGCCTGGAGGAGCCAGCCGACGGCCGCCACGCAGAGGTAGATCACGACGACGACCGCGAGATGGTGCTCGTTGCGCGCGCGGATGCCGTTGTCGATCGCGTCGCGCACGAGCAGCCAGCCGCCGGTCTGCGCGACCGCGTTGCCCGTCGCGACGAGCAGCATCAGCGCCGCGAGCAGGCGGCGGCCCTCGAGATACCGCAGGAGGCTCCTCACGCCGCCACCTCGTCTCCGAACAGGGTCGCGAAGGCGCCGCCGGCGGTGAGCAGCTCGCGCGGGGTGCCCGACTCGGCGATCCTGCCGTCGCGGAGGACGACGGCCCGGTCGGCGAGCTCGACGGTGGAGAGCCGCTGGGTCGCGACAAGCACGGTTCGCCCGGCGAGAGCTGGACGGAGCCGTGCCACGAGCCGCCGCTCGGTGAGCGTGTCGACCGCCGAGAGCGGGTCGTCGAGGACGACGACGCGGGCGGGGGTCGCGAGCGCGCGGGCGAGCGCCACCCGCTGGCGCTGGCCGCCCGAGAGGTTGACGCCGCGCTCGCCGATCAGCGTGTCGTAGCCGTCGGGAAGCTCGGGGGCGAACGCGTCCACGCCCGCGGCCACGCAGGCGGCGAGCACCTCGTCCCAGCGGGCGTTGGGCCTGCCCGCGGCCAGGTTCTCGCGCAGCGGCGCGGAAAAGAGCACGGGGCGCTGCGTCACGAGCGCGACCGCGTCGCGCAGCTCGGCGATCGGCACGTCGCGGGTGTCGACGCCGCCCACGAGGACGCGCCCGCCGGTCGGGTCGTAGAAGCGCGGCAGCAGATTGAGGAGCGACGTCTTGCCGGCGCCGGTCGAGCCGCAGACGGCGACGATCTCGCCCGGCTGGAGCTCCAGGTCGAGGTCCTCGAGCACAGCGGTCTCGCCGCCGTAGGCGAAGCACACCGCCTCGAAGCGGACGCCGAGCGGCCCGCGGGCCGCCGAAGGCGGCCCGGTCTTCCCGCCGGGCGTCGGCGGCTCCGCCGCCGACGCTTCCAGCGTGTCAGGCAGGTGCGTCGGCGCCGCCGGCTCCGGCAGCGGCTCGATCCCCTCGAGCCAGGCGAAGCTGCGGCCGGCCGAGGCGAGCGCGCGCTGGGCGAGGTTCGTGATCCAGCCGAGCGCCTCGAGCGGCCAGACGAGCTGGAGGAGCAGCGTCTCGAAGAGGACGAACTGGCCGATCGAGAGATGGCCGCCGATCACCTCTCGGCCGCCGAAGAAGACGACCGCGGCGATCGAGAGCGAGGGCAGGTAGTAGAGGCCGGGCAGGTGGCGTGCCTCGACGCCGGCCTGGCGGATCACCGTGTCGCGCACCGCCTCGGCCTTGCCGCCGAAGCGGCCGCGCACGTCGTCCTCGCGGCCGAACGCCTGCACCATCTCGATCCCGACCACGGCCTCGTCGGCCGCCTCCGTCACGTCGCCCTTGCGTTCCTGCACCTGCCGCGAGAGCGGCGAGACGCGGCGCGCGAACCGCAGCGCGAGCACGGTGATCGGCGGCATCGCGACCGCCGTGTAGAGCGCGAGCCGCGGGTCGACGATCACGAGGACGATCGCCGCGGCCACGATCATCATCAGGCTCTGGGCGCCCTGCACGAGCCCCCAGCCGATGAAGTAGCGGACGGGGTAGAGGTCGTTCGTGGCGCGCGAGAGCACCTGGCCGGTCGCGTGCCGGTCGTAGAACGCGCGCGGGTAGCGGAGGTACGCCTGGTAGAGCAGCTCGCGCAGCCGCGCCTCGATCCGGATGCCGATCCGGGCGGTCGCGTAGCGGCGGCTGAAGTTGATCCCGAAGCGCAGGAGGGCGAGGGCGATGATCGCGGCGAGGTACGGCCAGAGCGGCTGTTCGTGGTTGACG
>DATFMW010000280.1:0-7156 GCA_035266765.1 Gaiellaceae bacterium
CGGGCTTCCGTCGTCTTCGGCGCGGCGCCGCTCGTCTCGGTGACGATCGCCCTCGTCCTGCTCGGCGAGCCGGTCAGCGCCCCGCTGCTCGTCGGCGCCGTGCTCATCGTCGCCGGCGGCGTCGAGCTCGCCCGCGAGCGCGGGCGGCCGGGGCATGTGCGCCGGATCGGCCTCGTCTACGCGTTCCTCGTCACGGTGCTCTTCTCCGCGCGCGACAACCTCCTCCGCTGGCTCTCGACCGGGACGTCGGTGCCGCCCGCGGTCGCGGCGGCGGCGTCGCTTCTCGCCGGCACTCTCGTGCTCGTGGTCGTGCTCGGGCCGCGCCTGCGGCGGTGGCCGGGCCTGCGGGAGGTGCTGCCGTTCCTCGGCGTCGGGGTCCTCTTCGGGCTCTCGTACGTGTCGCTCTTCGAGGCGTACTACCGCGGCCGCGTCACCGTCGTCTCGCCGCTCGTCGCGACCGAGTCGCTCTGGGGCGTCGGGCTCTCGCTGCTCCTGCTCCGGCGGACGGAGCTCGTCGGCCGGCGGATCGTCTTCGGCGCGGCGCTCGTCGTCGCCGGCGGCGCCCTGATCGGCGTGTTCCGCTAGCCGGCGACGACGAGGCCCGACGCCTCGAGCTTCTCCTCGAAGACGACTCCGCTCTCGATCGCCCGGCGCACGGGGCAGGCGGCGGCGACCTTCTCGAGCCGGCGCAGCTGGTCGGCGCTGAGGTCGCCTCCGAGCTTGATTGCGATCTCGAAGCGGCGCGGGGTGGAGAGGTGGTCGTAGTCGACGTCCACCTCGACCTCGCCGAGATCCCATTCCTTCGTCCGGGCGTACATGACGAGCGTCGTCGACACACACGAGGCGAGTGCCGCCGGGAACAGCTCGTGCGGGGCCGGGGCGCTCCCGTCGCCGCCGAGGACCTCCGGCTCGTCGGTGACGAGGTGGAAGCGCCCGTCGACGACGATGTCGGTGCGGAGCGTCCCCGGGAGCGAGCGCGCCGTGGCCGTGAGGCTCATGACGCGGCCTCGGCCGGCGCGGTCTCCTTGGCGAGCAGCTCGTCGAAGAACGTTCCGATCGTCGAGGCCGGGTAGGCGCCGATGAAGCCCGTCACGGGCTCGCCGTTGCGGAACACGGCGACCGTCGGGATCGACTGGATGCCGTAGCGGCCGGCGAGCTCGCCCTCGGCGTCGACGTCGACCTTCACGAGCTCGAGCTTGCCCTCGCGCTTGCCGACCTCGCTCTCGATCGCGGGCCCGAGCGCACGGCAGGGCCCGCACCAGGCGGCCCAGAAGTCGACGACGACGGGCAGGTCGTTCGAGCGCTCGATCACGTCGGACTCGAAGCTCGCGGTGGTTGCGTTGGTCATGTGGCTCTCCTCCGGTTCTCGGGGTGTCAGTGGGGAAGCGGCCGGCGGCCGCGGGTGTCGAGGTGGAACAGGGTGTAGAGCGGGCAGAAGCCGACGGCGGCGGTTGCGGCCATGATCGCGGCGACCACGAGCAGGACGATCCCGGCGATCGAGCCGGCGCCGACGACGAGCGCGACGATCAGCGCCGCCGGGGCGACGACGAAGCCGCGGAGCCTGCGGTCGAGCAGTCCCATGTTGGTGCTCATGACGGTCTCTCTCCTCCCGCGACGACGGCCGCGAGGGTTCGCAGCTGCTCCTCGACGGAGCCGCAGACCTGCTCGCAGAGCCCGAGCACGCCGTCGTCGACGATCCGGTAGTAGACGCGGTTCCCTTCCTTGCGCCGCCCGAGGATCCCGGCCTCCGCGAGGAGGGCGAGGTGCTTCGAGACGTTCTGCTGTGACGCGCCGACCTCCTCGGCCAGCTCGTTCACCGTCGCCTCGCCGCCCCGCAGGGTGTCGAGGAGGTGGATCCGCACCGGCTCGCCGACGGCCCGGAAGCGCCGGGCGATCAGCTCGACGAGCTCGTCGGGGATGGGGTGTGGGAGGGTCATCGGCATCTACTACTCATCAACTGTACAGTTGCACAGTAGCAGAGATGAGAGCTTGTGCAAGAGGCTCGCGACGGGGCGAGAATATCTGCTATAACAACGCTTAGATTTTCTCAATCAGGAGGCACGAATAGGTATGGCAAAGACCATCGGTATCGACCTGGGCACGACGAACTCGTGCATGGCCGTGCTCGAGGGCGGCGAACCGACCGTCATCCCGAACGCCGAGGGCGGGCGCACGACGCCGTCCGTCGTCGCGTTCACGAAGGACGGCCAGCGGCTCGTCGGCGCCCCGGCGCGGCGGCAGCAGGTCACGAATCCCCAGAACACCATCTCCTCGATCAAGCGCTTCATGGGCCGCAAGTTCTCCGAGGTGACCGAGGAGATGACGATCGTTCCGTACGAGGTCGTCCAGGGCCCGAGCGGCGACGTGCGCGTCGAGGCGGAGGGCAAGGAGTACGCCCCGCCGGAGATCAGCGCGATGACCCTGCAGAAGTTGAAGGCGGACGCCGAGGCGTATCTCGGCGAGCCGGTCACCGACGCGGTGATCACCGTGCCCGCCTACTTCAACAACGCGCAGCGCGAGGCGACGAAGGACGCCGGCAAGATCGCCGGTCTCAACGTCCTGCGCATCATCAACGAGCCGACCGCGGCCTCGCTCGCGTACGGGCTCGACAAGGAGTCCGACCAGACGATCCTCGTCTTCGACCTCGGCGGCGGCACCTTCGACGTGTCGGTGCTCGAGCTCGGCGACGGCGTCTTCGAGGTCAAGTCCACCGCCGGCGACAACCACCTCGGCGGCGACAACTTCGACAAGGCGGTCGTCGACTGGATGGTCGCCGAGTTCAAGCGCGACCAGGGCATCGACCTCGCCGCCGACAAGATGGCGCTCCAGCGCCTCTACGAGGCGGCCGAGAAGGCGAAGATCGAGCTGTCGTCGACGATGACGACGCAGATCAACCTGCCGTTCATCACCGCGTCCCAGGAAGGGCCGAAGCACCTCGACCTCCAGCTCACCCGGGCGAAGCTCGAGGAGATCACGGCCGACCTGCTCGCGCGGACGGTGGGCCCGACGAAGCAGGCGCTCTCCGACGCCGAGCTCGACGCGTCGAAGATCGACCACGTCGTGCTCGTCGGCGGCATGACCCGCATGCCCGCCGTGCAGGAGAAGGTCCGCCAGATCGTCGGCAAGGATCCGCACAAGGGCGTCAACCCGGACGAGGTCGTCGCCGTCGGCGCGGCCCTCCAGGCCGGTGTCCTCAAGGGCGAGGTCAAGGACATCCTCCTGCTCGACGTCACCCCGCTCTCGCTCGGGATCGAGACGAAGGGCGGCGTGATGACGAAGCTGATCGAGCGCAACACGACGATCCCGACGAAGAAGTCCGAGGTCTTCACGACCGCCGAGGACAACCAGCCCTCGGTCGAGGTGCACGTCCTCCAGGGCGAGTCGGAGATGGCGACCTACAACAAGACGCTCGGCAAGTTCCAGCTCGTCGGCATCCCGCCGGCGCCGCGGGGCATGCCGCAGGTCGAGGTCGGCTTCGACATCGACGCGAACGGGATCATCCACGTGACCGCGAAGGACATGGGCACGGGGAACCAGCAGCAGATCCGCATCGAGGGCGGCTCCGGCCTGTCCGAGACGGAGGTGCAGGACATGGTCCGCAACGCGGAGGCGCACGCCGAGGAGGCGCACCGCCTGCGCGAGACCGTCGACACGAAGAACCAGGCGGAGACGCTCGCCTACCAGACCGAGCGCTCGCTCAAGGAGCACCGCGACCGGCTCGACGAGTCCGAGGCCTCGACGATCGAGGGCCGGATCATGGAGCTGCGCCAGGCGCTCGAGGGCGACGACCTCGGCGACATCCGCGCGAAGACGGAGGCGCTCGAGGAGGCTTCGCACAAGCTCGCCGAGGCGGTCTACGCCCAGGCGACCGCGCAGGCCCAGGCCTCCGGCGGTGGCGGCGGCGACTCGTCCGAGGACGAGGTCGTCGAAGAGGGCGAGTACGAGGTCGTGGACGAGGAGGCCAAGACCTGATGCCCGACGAGCAGGTCGAGGTCTCCGAGCAGGAGCCGGTCGAGGAGAGCGGCGACGACAAGGTCGCCGCTCTCGAAGACCGCCTGCTGCGACTCGCCGCGGACTTCGAGAACTACAAGAAGCGCGCGGCGCGGGACCGGGAGGCGTACGTGACGCTTGCGAACGAGCGCCTGATCGGCGAGCTGCTGCCGATCCTCGACGATCTCGAGCGGGCGCTCGTCGCCGCCGCCGAGCACGAGGAGGCCCAGCTCGAGGAGGGCGTGCGGCTCGTCCACCGCTCTCTCGCCGGCGTGCTCGAGCGGCAGGGCGTCAAGGCGATCGACGCGGACGGCAAGTTCGACCCTCACGTGCACGAGGCGCTGCTCTCGCAGCCGTCCGAGGCCGAGGAGGGGTCCGTTCTGGACGTCGTCCAGAAGGGGTACCGGCTCGGCGACCGCGTCGTGCGGCCCGCCCGGGTCGTCGTCGCGGCGCCGATCGAGCAGCCGTAGGGGAGCGATGGCCAAGACCCTCTACGACACGCTCGGGGTTGCGAAGGGCGCCTCCCAGGACGAGATCAAGAAGGCGTACCGCAAGCTCGCGCGGGAGCACCACCCGGACGCGAACGCCGGCAACAAGGACTCCGAGGAGCGCTTCAAGGAGATCCAGCACGCCTACGACGTCCTCTCCGACACGGAGAAGCGCACGGCGTACGACCGCTTCGGCACGGCGAACGGCCGTCCCGGCGCGGCGGGGGGAAACGTCGACTTCGGCGACTTCGATCTCGGCGACCTCGGCGATCTGTTCGGCGGGCTCTTCGGCGGTGCCGGCGGCGGCCGCGGCAGCCGGCAGCGCGGGCGCCCGCAGGCGGTGCGCGGCTCGGATGTCGAGACGGAGGTGCGGCTGTCCTTCGAGGACTCGCTCCGCGGCGCCGAGGCGAAGGTGCCGGTCGAGCTCACGGTGGCCTGCTCGGAATGCGGCGGCACCGGTGCGCAGCCGGGCACGGCACCGGTGATCTGCCCCGAGTGCAACGGGCGCGGGGTCAAGGCCGAGAGCCAGGGGCTCTTCGCGCTCTCCTCGCCGTGCCCGCGCTGCCGCGGCAACGGCACCGTGATCGAGAAGCCCTGCAAGAAGTGCAAGGGCTCCGGGCGTGAGCGGCGGCGCCGCACCTTCACCGTGAAGATCAAGCCCGGCGTCAAGGACGGGACGAAGATCCGGCTCAAGGGCAAGGGCGAGGCCGGTGCACACGGCGGGCCGGCCGGCGACCTGATCGTCGTCACGCGCGTCGAGCCGTCGCCGCTCTACGAGCGGCGCGGCGACGACCTGCTCGTGTCGGTGTCCGTCTCGTTCCCGACCGTGGCGCTCGGCGGCAAGGTCGACGTGCCGACGCCGGAGGGGACGGTCTCGCTGACGATCCCGGCCGGCTCCGAGGACGGCAAGCTGCTGCGGATCAAGGGCCGCGGCGCTCCGAAGCTCAGCGGCTCCGGCAAGGGCGATGTGCTCGCCCGCGTCCGCATCCAGGTACCGAAGCGCGTGAACAAGAAGGAACGGCAGCTGCTCGAGGAGCTGCAGAAGGTGATCGGATGAGCGTAGGCTCGACGGAGCTCATGACGCGGAGGCGGCGGCTCTGCCGGCGCCGGAGCAGCGAGCGCTGATGAACGAGGATCTCCTCGAGCAGGGGCCGCGCGAGGCGCCGGCGCCGGAGACGGCGGAGGAGCGGAGCAAGAAGCTCGGCCTGAAGACGGCCGGCGGTACGGTCGCCGCCGGCGGGATCGGACTCGCGAAGCTCGGCGTGCTCGGCAAGTTCTTCATCTGGTGGTTCGCCTGGAACGGCGCGATGGACGCCTGGCGGATCGGCGGCTGGGTCGCGTTCGCCGCCGTCGTCGCCGTGATCGCGGCCTACGCCGTCCTGCGCGCGCGGAGGCATGCATGAGCGACGAGCGGCCGATCTACATGATCAGCGTCGCCGCCGATCTCGTCGGCATGCACCCGCAGACGCTGCGCATCTACGAGACGAAGGGTCTCGTGCGGCCGCAGCGGACGCCGGGCGGCACGCGCCTCTACTCCGAGGCGGACGTCGAGCGGTTGCGGATCATCGGCCGCCTGACCTCGGAGCTCGGCCTCAACCTCGCCGGCGTCGAGCTCGTGCTGCGGCTCGAGGACGAGCTGCGCCGCGCGCACGCGCAGATCGAGCGGCTCCAGACCCGGTTGAAGCAAGAGGTGCAGGACGTGCACCGGCAGTACCGCCGGGACCTCGTGGTCTACCGCGAGGAACGGCTCCCCGATAGGAGATGAGCGAGCCTTGGACTTCAACAAGCTGACGATCAAGTCCCAGGAGGCCGTCGCGGCTGCGCAGGAGCTTGCGCGCCGGAACGGCAACCCGGAGCTGTACCCGGAGCACCTGCTCGTCGCGCTGCTCGACCAGGAGCTGCCGCGCCAGCTCGTCCCCGACGCGGCCGCGCTGCGCGCCGAGGCGGAGGCGCGGCTCGCACAGAGACCCAAGATCGCCGGTGCGCAGCAGCAGCCGCAGGTCTCGACCCAGGTCTCGCGCGTGCTCGACAAGGCGCTCGACGAGGCGAAGCGGATGGAGGACGACTACGTCTCCTCCGAGCACCTGCTGCTCGCGCTCGACGCCGCTCCCCGCGACGAGCTCCTGGCGAAGATCCAGGAGGTGCGCGGCGGTCGGCGGGTCACCTCGCAGGATCCGGAGGGCACCTACCAGGCGCTGCAGAAGTTCGGGCGCGACCTCACCGAGGCGGCCGAGAGCGGGAAGCTCGACCCGGTGATCGGGCGCGACGAGGAGATCCGCCGCGTGATCCAGGTGCTGTCGCGGCGCACGAAGAACAACCCCGTGCTGATCGGCGAGCCGGGCACCGGCAAGACCGCGATCGTCGAGGGGCTCGCGCAGCGGATCGTCGCCGGCGACGTCCCCGAGGGCCTGAAGGGCAAGCGCGTGTGGGGGCTCGACATCGGCGCGCTCCTCGCAGGCTCGAAGTACCGGGGCGAGTTCGAGGAGCGGCTGAAGGCCGTGCTCGAGGAGATCGCAAACGCCGAGGGGAACCTCGTCCTCTTCATCGACGAGCTGCACACGATCGTCGGCGCGGGCGCGGCCGAGGGCGCCGTCGACGCGGCGAACCTGCTCAAGCCGATGCTCGCGCGCGGCGAGCTGCGCTGCGTCGGCGCGACGACGCTCGACGAGTACCGCAAG
>DATFMW010000281.1:0-2789 GCA_035266765.1 Gaiellaceae bacterium
CCTCGTGATCTATCTGATGAGCGAGCCGGAGACCCCCGAGCTCGCCCGTGCCGCCGTCGACGGCGGCGCGGACGTGATCGAGCTCGGCTTCCCGTTCTCCGACCCGCTCGCGGAGGGACCGGTGATCCGGCGCGCATCCGAGCGCGCGCTCGCACACGGGATGCGGACGCGCGCCTGTCTCGACGTGCTCGCACGCACACGCGAGCTCGTACCGGAGACGCCGCTCGTGCCGATGACGTACGCGGCCCTGCTCGAGGCGTACGGCTACGAACGCTTCGTCGACGACGCCCGCGACGTCGGCGCGTCGAGCTTCATCCTCGTCGACATCCCGGCCGAGGAGCACCCCGAGCTGAAGCGGATCCAGCTGATCGCACCGACCTCCACGGACGAGCGGATCCGGATCGCCGCGGAGCGGACCGACGGGTGGCTCTACGTCGTCTCGCTCACGGGCACGACCGGAGCACGCGACGCGGTGTCGGGGCAGCTCGCGGGGCTCGCCGAGCGCGCGCGCCGCCTCGTCCCGGACGTGCCGCTCTACGCCGGATTCGGCATCTCCACACCGGAGCAGGCACGTGCGGCCGCCGCACTCGCGGACGGCGTCGTCGTCGGCTCGCGCGCCGTGATCGCGGCACAGGAGGGCGGGCCCGACGCACTGCGCGAGCTCGTCGCCTCGCTGCGCGCGGCGCTCGACGAGGCTAGTACGTCCGCAGCAGCGACGTGAACCGCTTCGCGACCTTCGCCCGCTCGGCCCTCGGCACGGCGATCGTGGCCGGGTCGCCGTCGGAGACGTACAGCGCGCCCTTCTCCTTCGCGAGCTGGTGCCGCCAGAACTCCCAGCAGTAGTCCACCTCGCCGTGCCACGGCAGGTGCGAGCTGCGGATGCGCGGGATCGCGGCCGGGTCGAAGCTCGCGCTGTAGGGCGACGGGGCCGGCCCCGCGCCGACGAGCATGACGCCGCGCAGGCGGTACGACGTCCCGCCCCAGCGGCCGCGCAGCGCCAGCATCCGGCGCTTCGGGACGGAGCCCAGCGGCAGCGCCATCGTCTGCACGCGGTAGCCGGGGACGGCGCTCGTGATCACGCGCAACCCGCGCACCAGCTCGCGCTGCACGTCGCGATCCGAGAGCGTCGCGAGCGGCAGGTGGTCGTACGTGTGGTCGCCGAGCTCGAAGCCGTGGTTCACGAGCCAGCGCAGCATCGCCGGCCCGCGCCCGACGCCCGCAAACGGCTGCGGGAGGACGTAGAACGTCCCGGCGAGCGGGAACCTCGGATGCGCCTTCTTGAACGCGAGCAGCACGCCGATCGCCGTCGTCGGGTCGATCTTCCCGTGCCGGTAGCGGAACTGGTACTGCGTCGCGTCGTCGAAGGTGAGCACGACCGGCGTCTTGCCGGCGGGCACCGAGCCGAGGTCGCCGTTCACGTAGTCGGAGGCGCGCACCGGCCAGTAGCCGCCCCGCCACAGCTCGGCCAGCTCCCGGCGGAACTCCTTCGGCGTCTGGTCGTAGACGCCCACGCGGTCGGGGCGGATCTCGTGATGCATGATCACCGGCACCACGCCGAGCTCGTTCGGCATCCGCCCGTGCACCGGCCTCACCGGCGGCGGCGCGGCGGGCGGCTCGGGCGGCTCGACGATCGCGGGCCGGCGCACCGCAGCCGGGCTGTGCCCCGGCGAGGCGAGCGAGCCCTTCGGGAACACGGGGACGCCCGTGTCGAGCGCCCCGGTCGTGTACGTGACGGCCGGATCCCAGAGGATGAACTCGCGGATCCCGTCGGCGCGCGCCGCGTCGATCTGCGCGCGCACCTGCGGCGCGCCGTACGTGACGCCGAGCGAGAAGTCCTGCAGCCACGGAACGACGCGCGCACCGCTGTCGCGGACGTCCCGCTGGAAGTCCTTCAGCGACCGCCGCACGATCAGGTACGGCTGCCCGTTCGGGTTCGGCACGTCGTACTCGCCCGGCCCCCAGTGCGACGGGTAGACCATCGGCGCCACGTAGTCCACCTGCCGCGCGATCAGCGGGATGTCCTGCGCGACCTCCTTCGGCCGCGTCGCGGCGACGCCGAAGACCGACGCCCCGACGTAGGTGCCGTACGGCTGCAGCGCCTTCCGCGTCTCGCGGAGGAAGTCCGCGATCGAGCGCTCCGGCGTCCCGTGGAGCTGCGGGAAGCGCATGCTCGCGATCGGTCCGTCGGGCCGGCGCACGTAGTCGTAGAGGACGTCGTCGATCCCGAGCTTCGCGGCGGCCACGGCGATGTCGATCTGGTAGCGGCGCACCGCCTCGTTCGCGAAGTTCGTGAAGCCGCCGTAGCCCGCGTAGGGGGCGCCGCCGGGCGTCTGGATCACCTCGTCCCGCTGTCCGCGCTTCCAGGCCGCGGCGGCGAGCACCGGGTCGCGGAAGCAAACGAGCCGCCCGATCACCCGGATCCCCCGCGCGTGCATCTGCCGGATCAGCTTGCCGAGGTCGTAGATCTTCTGCGCCGCGCCGATCCGGTGCGCGAGCGGCACGCTCGAGCCGAAGCCGACGATCCCGGACTCGTCCTTCAGGTCGACCTCGATCGCGTTGATCCGGTGCGTCGCGATCAGCGAGAGGATGCCGCTGCGGAGCCCGCGGTCGGCCCAACCGTAGAAGCTGACGTGGACGGCGCGGATCGGCTCGGGCGGGCGCCGCGGCACGAAGGAGACGCGCACCCGGCGGACGCTCGCGTTGCCGGCGCGGTCCACGGCACGCAGCCGCACCGTCGCTGGCAGCGGCGGCGGGACGATCACCGAGAAGCTCCCGTCGTGGACGGGGAC
>DATFMW010000282.1:0-4605 GCA_035266765.1 Gaiellaceae bacterium
GCCCGTGCCGCCCGCTCTCCGTCAGCCGTCCCGCAGTGGCCCTCACCGTCAAGAGCAACAACCATCCGGCCGCGAAGCGGCCGCACGTGCGGCCTCCAACGATCCGCGTTTCCGGTCGAACGGTACGAGAGGCCGCACTAGCGGCCGAGCGGGAGCTCGGCCGCGTCCACCTCGAGCCTCCCGTCGCGGAGGCGCAGCACCCGGTCGGCCTCGGTGGCGACCGCATCGTCGTTCGTGACGAGCAGGACCGTCGTCCCGTGGTCGTCGCGGACGCCGCGCAGCAGGTCGATGATCTGGCCGCCGGTGGCCGAGTCGAGCGAGCCGGTCGGCTCGTCGGCGAGCAGCAGCCGCGGCTCGTTCGCGAGCGCCCGCGCGATCGCGACCCGCTGACGCTCACCGCCGGAGAGCGTCGGCGGATAGCTCGAGACCCGGCCCGCGAGCCCGACCTCGTCGAGGAGGCCGCGCGCACGCCGCTCCCGCTCGCCCCGGCCGCGACGCCGTCCGAGCATCGGCACCTGCACGTTCTCGAGCGCCGTGAGCGTCGTGATCAGGTTGTGGAACTGGAAGATGAAGCCGACGGTCTCGGCCCGGTAGGCGGCGCCGTCCGCGAGATGGGCGACGTCCTCGCCGCCGACGCTGATCGAGCCCGCGTCCGGCCGGTCGAGCGCGCCGATCAGGTTCAGGAGCGTGCTCTTGCCGCACCCGGACGGGCCGGTGAGCGCGACGAGCTCGCCCGGGTCGAGCCGGAACGTCACGTCCTCGAGCGCGTGGATCCGGCCTCCCTCGAAGCCCTTGCGGAGGTGCTCGACGACGACCTCGGCGCCGTTCACTTCTTCACGGTGACGGTCCAGCGCGCCGTGCCGGCCCGGTAGCCCTTCGCGGTCGCGGTCGCCCGCAGGACGAGCGCCTGGCCGACGGCGGCGGGCGGGAACGCGTCCTTGCCCTTCGCGGGGATCGTCTCCTTCCAGACGCCGTCGGAGACGACGTGGACACCGACCTCGCCCACGACCATGCCGCCGAACAGAAACTGCAGATGGATGCGCGACGCGACCGGCTTGCCCGACGGATCGGTCACGTGCACCTGGTACGTCCAGGTCTGGCCGACCACCGGGTGGTGGCTCTCGGCGGTGAGCGCAACCTGGAGCACCGGCTTCGCCGAGGAGGTCTGCGCCGTCGTCGCGGTCGTGGCCGCCGCGGTGGTCGCGGGCGCCTTCGACCCGCCGCCGCAAGCCGCGGCGAGGAGGACGACGGGCAGCAGCGCGAGCACGCGGCGCACGCTGTGATGGTACGTCCTAGGACCGACGCCGGAGGAGGGCGTACGCCTCCCACCCGGCCAGGGCGAAGCACACGACGGCGAGCGGGACGAGCGCGAGGCCCCAGCGGCCGTGCGCGCGGTCGGCGAGCGCGAGGCCGCCGAGAAGCAGGTACGCGCCGAGGGTTACGGCGCCGACCATGACGAGGACGGGCCGGACGGGCGTCGGCCGCTCGTGCGGCGAGAGCGTGGACATGGGCCGAGGATGCGCGACGGCCGTGTGGCTCCCATCCGATTCGGCCCGGATCCGCGTTGCGGGAAGCTACGGATCGGAGGGCGAGGGTTGGGATCGGGACGCGGCGGGAAGAACAACCTCGTGACGATGCTCGAACGGGTCCGCGACTGCGACGGATTCTCGCTCGACGCGGCCTCGGGGCTCGTGGGCTCCGTCGAGGAGACGTGGCTCGACGACGAGGGGCACCCCGTGGCGCTTGCCGTCCGCACTGCCACGGGCCGACGCGGGCTGTTGCTCGCCGCCGACATCGCCTTCGTCAACGAGGACGAGCGCGAGGTGACCGTGCTACCGAGCGCCCGCCTGCTCGAGCTCGGGTCGCCGCGCCTCGACCGAGACGGAGGCAGCGGGCCGGCGGCGTCCTGGCGGACGACGGGAGTCGAGGTGCCGCTCGTGCCCGGCCGGGAACCTCTGGCCGTCCCGGCCGCCGTGCTGCGCCCGGCGTCGAGGCTGCTCGCGGGCATCGCGCTCCTGCTCGGAATCCAGCTGGGGCTCGCGTTCCTGGTTGCGTTCCTCGTCACCGGCCACGCGTACTAGCCGGGCCCGGCTCACCACCGCCACCGGTGCGAGTGGCCGACCTCGACGTCGTACGCGGCAGAGGAATCGCTCGACGGGCCGGCGCTGAGCGCCTCGGTCGCGGTCAGCGTGTGCCCGCCGTCGCGAAGGTCGACGGTCAGCGCCCACGAGCCGTCGGCGGCGACCGTGACCGTGCCAACCGCGTCGTTGCCGTCGTAGAGGGTGACGGTCTCGCCCGCGACGCCCGTGCCGGTGACCGTGACCGGCGTGTGTCCGCCGTGGCCACGACCCGTCTCGGCCGAGACGATCACGGGCGCGGGCGGCGTCGGGACGACGTTCACCGTGACCGCGGCACCGAGGGCGCTCGTCAGGTTCCACACCGGGTCGGTCTGCGTCGCGGCCAGCGTGTGCGTGCCGAGCGCGAGGCTCACCGTGAGCGACCAGGAGCCGTTGCCGGCGACGGTGGTCGTGCCGATCGCGGTCACGCCGTCGTAGAGCGTGATCGTGTCGCCGGCGACGCCGTGGCCGCCGAGCGCGAGCGGTGCGACGGGGGCGACCGCCGGGGCGGAGAGCGTGGGTGCGACGGGCGGCGGCGGCAGCACCGTCACGGAGACGGCGGCGCCGGCCGGGCCGGTGACGCCGGGAGCGACCGTCTGCGTCGCGGTCAGCGAGTGGACGCCGACGCCGAGCTCGATCGTCAGCGTCCAGGTGCCGCCGGCGGCGACGACGGTCGTGCCGCGCACGATCCCGCCGTCGTAGAGCGTGACCGTGTCGCCCGCGACGCCGGTGCCGCTGACGGTCACCGGCGTCGTCGACGTCGTCGGGGCCGGCGTCGAGACGGAGACGATCGCCGGCGCCGGCGGCGTCGCGTAGACGGTGACCGTGGCGGTCGCCGTGGCGGCGCCCGTGAACGTCGAGGCCGGGTCGGTCTGGGTCACGCTCAGCGGGTGGGGGCCGAGCGGCAGGTCGAGCAGGAGCGACCAGGTGCCGTCCGCGGCGACGAGCGCAGTGGCGACGAGAGCGCCGGCGTCGTCGACGTTCACGGTGTCGCCGGCGACGCCGTGGCCGCCGATCGTGAACGGCGAGGTGACGTTCGCGGGTGACGGGACGGTGAGACTCGGGGCGGGCGGCGGCGCGTAGACCGTCACGGTCTGCGCCAGGCTCGCCGGGCTCGTGAGCGGATCGCAGTGGTGGTCGGCGCACGGCGCCGACTGGGTCGCGGCGAGCGTGTGCGTGCCGGGTGAGAGGGCCACCGTCAGCGTCCAGCTGCCGTCGGCGGCGACGACGGTCCCGCCGATCCGGCGGCCGCCGTCGTAGAGCGCGATCGTGTCGCCGGCGTCGCCGGTTCCGGTGAGGGTGACCGGAGCCGTGGGCGCCGCCGGGCCGGGCGTCGGGATCGACGAGACGCCGGGCGCGTCGGGGAGGACGGTGATCTCGACGTCCTTGCTCCGGCCGCTCGTGAGGCCCACGTGCGGCAGCTCGTTGACGGTCTGGGTCGCGGTCAGGGACTGCTCGCCGACCGGCGGGAAGACGGTGAGCGACCACGTGCCGTCTGCCGCCACGAGGGTCGTGCCGAGAACGAGCATGCCGGCGTAGACCGTGATCGTGTCGCCCGCGTCGCCCGTGCCGGTGAGCCTGACGCCGGCGCTCTCGGTCGTCGTCGCGTGATGGTCGAGCTCGGCGATCTGCGGCGGGTTCGCGAGGCCGAGGGCGAGCCACGTGGCGTCGGTCGCGGCGTAGCCGTCGCCGGCGGCGGCGACGAGACCGCCGGCGATCAGGTCGGCGAGGGCCGCGGCGCCGTCCTGCGAGAGCGCCGCCACCTCGGCCGCAGTGAGCTGGCCGCGGACGACGATCCGGTTGAGGAGCGCCTGCGCGGTCTCCTCGAGGTGACCGGGGTGCGTCCCGACGGTGCGGATCGAGTCGATCAGCTGCGGATGCGCCGACGGGGTCAGCGGCACGAAGACCGAGAGGCTGCCGAGATCGGGTGCGCCCTCGGGGTGGATGCCCGGGTTCGTCCCGTCCTCGAGCGTCCAGGGGGCGGCGAGGTCGTTGTGCTCGAGCCAGTTCTCGTCCGGCGTCTGGAGCAGCCCGAGCTCGCCGAACGGCTCGCCGTTCTGGTACGGCGTCTGGTCGCCGTGGCCCCACGGTGAGGCGACGACCGGCGACAGCGTCGGGTCTGCGCCGAGGGCGAGGCCGAGGTCGTAGAGGAACTGCGTGACGTCGTCGGGGCCGCTGCTCGAGATGACGGTGTGGCCGGCGTCGCCCTCCCACGGGACGTAGAAGGCATTGGCGTCGTGCTGCCAGCCGATCAGCCGGTCGCTTGCCGTGTTCGCGATCAGGATGTCGTGGCCGGCGCCGCCGTAGGCGATGTCGGCGAAGGACGGGCCGGTGCCGCGCGGATCGACGGTGTTGTTCGCGAGCGGGCTGTAGTCGGGCTTGAGCTTCTGGGCGAGCCGGATCAGGGTGGCGGCCTGGTCGGCGGTGAATGCGTCGCCGATCGCGCGCGTGACCTGCTCCGTCCAGTTGTCGATCTGACTCGTGACGT
>DATFMW010000283.1:0-4601 GCA_035266765.1 Gaiellaceae bacterium
GCCGACACGATAGAAAGGAGGGGAGTGGTCCGCGTCGCCCGCGCAGCCAGCATTCTCACCGCCGCGCTCCTGCTTGCCGTGATTCCGCTCGGCGGCGCCGCCCAGGCCGCGTTCTTCGGCTCGAACGGCCTCGTCGCCTACACGTGCGGCGCGAGCGTCTGCGTCGTGAACCCGTCGAGTCCCGGGACCGGTGCCACGCTGATCACCAACGCGAGCGAGCCTGCCTGGTCGCACGACGGATCGAAGCTCGCCTGGGTCGACTCCGCGGGCAAGATCGAGGTGCAGAGCGTCGTGAACGGCGCGCTGAGCGGCTCGGCGACGACGCTCACCCTCACGCACGACGCAACGCAGCCGGCCTGGTCGAGCAACAGCCTCTACATCGCGTATCGCGACACGTCGGTCGACCACATTCTCGTTGCGTCCGTCTCGAACACCGCCAGCCCGCGCGAGTTGCTCTCGAGCCCGGATAGCACCGACGCCGACCCGGCCTGGTCGCCGACCGGCACCACGATGGCGTTCGCGCGACAGGTGAGCGGGCGCTACGAGATCTTCACCGTCCCGCTCGACTCGACCGGCGTCGCGAGCAGCACGCCGACGCAACTCACGACTCAGGGCTCCGGCGACCGCCGCCAGCCGAACTGGTCGCCGACCGGTACCACGATCGTCTACTCGGACTCGCACGACGACGGGGGCGCGACCAATCTTCTGTACTCGATGAGCTCGACGGGGACGAACCAGGCGAAGGTCGGCTCCAGCTCCGGGATTGCGGGCGACCACCCCGCGTACTCGCCCGACGGCACGAAGATCGTCTACGTCGTGTCCTCGGGGTCGGACGTCGGCAAGCTCCAGACCGTCACCACGAGTGGCGGCTCCCAGACGACGATCGACAGCGGCACGACGAACAACGACCCCGACTGGCAGCCGGCCACGAGCTCGGGCGGCGGCTCCACCTCCACGTCCACCGCGCCGGTGAACTCGACGTACCCGTCCGTCTCGGTCTACGGGGCGAGCACGGAGCTGCTCGTCGGGAGCACGGTGTACGCGAGGGTCGGCACGTGGAGCGGCACTTTCCCGATCACGTACGCGTACGCGTGGACGAAGTGCGAGGCCGCCGACCCGCTCAACGGCCCCTGCTACACGATCCCGGGCGCGACCTCGAGCGTCTACAAGGTGCCCGAGTCCCTCTACGGCTGGCGGCTCCGCATCCGCGTCAGGGCGACGAACTCGGTCGACTCGACGGAGGCGTACTCCGTCGCGACCGACGTGGTCGGTGCGATCGCACCCGAGACGCGCGCGACGCCGCCGCTCATCGGCAAGAACGTCGTCGGCCAGACGCTTGCGGTCGGGGCGGGGACGTGGGTCGGATCGCCGGCACCGACGTTCGCGTACCAGTGGAAGCGGTGCGACCCGCAGGGGACGCTCGAGAGCTGCGTCGCCATCCCCGGTGCGACGGCGAACACGTACGTGCCGACGACCGACGACATCGGCGCCGCCCTGCGCGTCTACATCACCGGGACGAACCTGGCCGGCAGCGCGATCCTGGTCACGAACCACACGTACCCGATCGTCGACCGGCCGCACTACGCGCCGAGCGCGAGCACCAACCCGCAGGTCGTCGGCACGCTCCAGGTCGGGCGTCAGCTCACCGCCGACAGCGGCACGTTCGCCGGAGACGCGCCGATCTCGTCGACGCTCCAGTGGCAGCGCTGCGACGCGACCGGCGGCGCCTGTCATGACATCGCGCTCGCCACGAAGGTCGTCTACTACCCGACGGTCGCCGACATCGGCTTCACGCTGCGCCTCTCGGTCACCGCGACGAACGCCTACGGCAAGGTCGTCGTGCTTTCCGCGCCGAGCGACCCGGTGCTCGCGACGCCGCCGCACCATCCCGGGCGGCACATCGTCGGGACGAGCAAGAACGACTATCTCGCGGGCGGCGGGTACGACGACGTGATCTACGGCATGGGCGGAAACGACACGCTGCTCGGCGGCCAGGGCGACGACCGCCTCTACGGCGGCCCCGGCCGCGACGTCCTCATCGGCGGCCCCGGAGCGGACAAGCTCTACGGGGGGCCCGGCTCCGACACGATCCTCGCCGTCGACGGCGAGCGCGACATCGTCGACTGCGGGCCGGGCCGCGACAAGGCGGTCGTCGACCCCGTCGACGTCGTCAACAAGAACTGCGAGGTCGTCGTCGTCGTCGGTGCGACCGCGTCGGGCAGCGGCTCCGGGTCCGGCTCGACCGGCAGCTCCGCGCCCGGCGTGCCGGGCGGCTAGCTCGCTTCGGGCAGGTTCGCGAACGCGTCGCGAAGCTGCTGGCGCTCGGTCGCGAGTGCCGTGAACGAGTGCGTGAGCCGTCGCTCGCCCTCGGCGCTCAGACGCAGGTGCGCGACGCGGGCGTCACGCTGCGACTGCTCGCGCTCGAGCAGGCCGGCGTCCTCGGCGCGCCGGACGAGCTCGGTGACGGTGCTCTGCGCGAGCTGGAGCCGCTCCGACAGCTCGGTCACGGTCGACTGCTCGCGCCCGTCGGGGGCGCCCTTGATCATCATCAGGAGCAGATGGCGCTGCGGCGTCAGGCCCGTCTGACGCGCGATCCGCTCGCTACGGCGGAGGAACTGTCGCAGCGCGGCCCGGAATTCCGCCACGGCGACGACGTCTTCGACCGGAATCGCCTCTTCAGTCACGGCTCGATTCTAGACGGGGAACCCGGTCGGAGCCAGAAACCCGGCCGAGCACGCGGGCGAAGACATTCGGCAGCAGCGACTGGAGCGGCCCGACGAAACCGTAGTACCGGGGCACCGTCGTCTCGCCGCGGCCGTGGTCGAGCGAGGAGAGAATGTGGGCCGCGACGGGCTCGGGCCCGATCACGAGCCGCTGCACCGGCTTCGGCAGCCAGGCCTGCGGGAAGCCCTCGGTCTCGGCGAAGCCCGGTTTCACCGTGTGGACGCGGATCCCGCGCCCGCGCAGCTGGGCGGCCGTCGCGCGCGAGAAGGCGAGCTGGGCGTGCTTCGACGCCGAGTACGGGCCGGAAGGCGGGAACGCCACCTCGCCCGCGACCGACACGACGTTGACGACGTCGGACGGCGCAGCGGCCTCGAGCCCGGACAGGAACGCCCGCAGCATCCAGACGGCGCCGAGGTAGTTGACGCGCATCACGTCCTCGATCGCCTGCGGGTCGCCGTCGAGGAAGCCGGCCCGCGCCGGGACACCGGCGTTGTTCACGAGCACGTGGATCGCCGGGTGCCGCTCGAGCACGCGAGCGGCGACGGCGTCGACGGCCGACCGGTCGGAGACGTCGCAGACCTCCACCTCGCCGTCGATCTCCCCGGCGAGCTGCCGGAGCCGGTCCTCCCGGCGCGCGAGCAGAACGCAGCGGTAGCCGCGGGCAGCGAGCCCCCGCGCCGTCTCGGCACCGAAACCGGAAGAGGCCCCGGTGACGACGGCGATCCGCGCTCCGTTCACCGGCACACCCGCACGATACGCCGTGCGCTCGCCGCCCGCCCCGCGCCGTCGACCGCGACCGCTTCGAGCACGTGCCGGCCCTTTGCGGCTCCCGCCGTCCGCCACGTGGCCGACCAGAGCCCGAGCGAGCCCTTGTCGGCGACCGCGACCTGGCGGCCGTCGACGAGGAACCGGACGCGGCGCACGCCGCGCGACGAGCTCGCTGCGACGCGCAGCCGCTGGTTCCCCGTGAGGCAGGCGGTTCCCGCCGGATCGGCCCAGTCGACCGCCGGGCCGGAGACGACCCGGATCCGCACGTCCACGGTGCGGGTGTTCGGCATGATCGAGGCGCCGCTCGTGTTCACGTTCTTCGCCTCCTCGAAGTCGGAGGCGGTGAGCCGCAGCTTGAGGTTCCCGGCGGCGAGCGCGGGCACTGACTGCGGGAGCGCGAAGACGGCGACGCCCGTGAGCGGGTCGTAGCTCGAGGCGCCGACGAGCAGGCCCTTGAGGCCGATCGTGAGCGAGAGCGGGTCGACGCCGGACTGCGAGTCGAGCGCCCGCAGGACGAGCGTCGGCCGCCCGGTCGAGACGCGCAGCGTCAGCGGCCGGAGCGACGGCGGCGTCACGTCGTTCACCCAGGAGCGCAGGACGAAGTGCCCGGCCCGGCTCGCGCCGGTGAAGCGCTCGAGCGACGAGTCGACCGCGACGTAGTAGCGTCCCTGGCGCGGGAACGACGCCCCGGCGGCGCCGATCCGGAACAGGTAGTCGCTCGTCAGCGCGTTCACGTCCACCGGCGTTCCGGCGAACCCCTGGACGGAGCTCTCGTCCTGCGCGCCGAGGAAGAACGGATCGATCTGGGCGCCGCGCGACACCTGGACGAGCGAGACGCCGATGTTCGCGGCCGGCCGGTCCAGCTCGGTCTCGTAGAGGATCTCGCCGCCCGCCTCGACCATCGGCGGTGTGTCGGGGGCGTTTCCGAACGGGGCGGTCGGAAACGCGTACGCGCTGACGCGGTTCGGGCCGGTGCGTGTGTCGCCGGAGACGCGCCGCGTGAGGACGTGCACCGGCGCGACGGCGAGCGCGGGCCGCTCCGCGAGGAAGAAATACGGGACGCGGCGCGTCACCGTGCCGCGCTGGAAGACGACGAAGCCGTAGTTCTC
>DATFMW010000284.1:0-2061 GCA_035266765.1 Gaiellaceae bacterium
CCGCGTCGGCGCCGACCGCCTCGCACAGGCGCATCCGGTTCTTCACCACGCGGGCAGGTTCGTCGCCGGTGCGGACGCCGAGGTTGAGAGAGGCGAAATCGCCTTCGCTGACGCCGCCGAGTCGGGTCGAGAACGCGACACGGTAGGGCCCAGGCGCGGCCCAGTCGATCAGCGGTGGAGCCGCCACGCCCCGGAGCTTCTCATGCGCGCGGGTCCCGCGCAGGTTGACCGAGCCGCCGCCCGGCACGGGCGAGAAGCTCCTCGTGCCTGTTCAGCGAGGGGTCGTCGACGACCTCGTCGAGGAGATCTCGGAGCACGCGCCCGAGAGCCGGGCCGGACTGATAGCCGAGCGCGAGCAGGTCGTCGCCGGAGAGCGCGAGGTCGGCGAGCCGGTGCGGATTCGCGCGCTCCTCCCGCACGATCCTGCGGAACAAGCGCACACGCTCGACCTGCTCCAGCGGGGGCGGCTCGCCGCCCGAACCGCGCTTGCCGAGCAGGTCGGCCTCCTTGTGGTCGAGCAACTCCAGGGCGAGCGCGTCGCCGTGCTTGGCGAGGAAACGGCGCGCGCGGAGGGCGTCGCCTCGACCGACCTGGAACATGTGGCGCCGCACGATGCGGACGACGCGGGTCCGGAGTGCATTCGGGTAGCGCAGCCGCTTCAGCGCCGCGTCGGCCAGGTCCGCGCCGACCTGCGCGTGACCCCTCTCGGAGCCACCCGGCCGCGCGTAGTAGTGGAGGCGCCCGTCGGGACCGCGCCAGGCGACGTGCGGCTTACCGAGGTCGTGGAAAAGCGCCGCCAGCCGGACGGCGAGCGACACGCCGGCGTCGGCCGTCGCCTGCACGACGGCGAAGGTGTGCTCGTCGACGGTCAGGTCGTGGTAGCGGCTCTCCTGGTCGAAGCCGATCGCCCGCTCGAACTCCGGCAGGAGCGCGACGAGGACGCCCGTGTCGCGGGCGAGCCGGAGCGCCTGTGCGGGCCGGGAGCCGAGCAGAAGCTTCGACAGCTCCCCCATCCCGTCCGCGGCAAGCCCGCCCCCGACCCGCTCGCCGGAGACGTGCCGGACCGATTCCGCTTCCTCGCGCATCTGCTCGAGGAGCGCGTCGTCGGGCTCGAAGCCGAGCTGCGAGACGAACCGGAGGGCGCGCACGATGCGCAGCGGATCCTCACGGAAGCTCTGCGGCGAGACCGTCCGCAGCACCCGCGCCTCGAGGTCGGCGCGGCCGCCGAGTGGGTCGACGAGCTCGCCGGTGTCGAGCCGCCGCGCGATCGCGTTCACGGTGAAGTCGCGCCGCCGCATGTCGTCGGCGACCGACAGCGACGCGTCGGCGACGATCACGAAGTCGTGGCGGCCGGGGCCCGTGCTCTCCTCGCGACGCGGCGGCGCGAACTCGATCCCGGCCGGCGCGAGCTTCCGAATCCTCCCGTCGCCCGGGTGCAGGCGCGCGCCGACGAGCCGGCCCGCGACGACGAGCTCCTCGACGCGCCCGTGCGGCTCGAGGGCGCGCCGCAGCCCCTCGGTGTCGAGCCCTGGCACGAGGAAGTCCGCGTCTTTCGACGCGAGACCGAGCAACTCGTCGCGGACCGCGCCGCCGACGAGATAGGCGTCGAGGCCGAGCGAGCGAACGTAATCCTCGATCTCCTGCCTCACCGGTGCATTCTCGCGCGCCGAGACGGGCGCGCGTCAACGGTGCGCGATCGCCTCGATCTCGACGCGGGCACCGGAGGGCAGCTTTGCCACCTCGACGGTCGAGCGAGCGGGCGGCCGGGCACCGACGTGCTGCGCGTAGACGGCGTTCATGCCCTGGAAGTCGCCGAGATCCTGGAGGAAGACGGTCGTCTTCACGAGCTTCTCGAGCCCGCTGCCGGCCTCCTCGAGGATCGCGCGCAGGTTCGCGAACACCTGCTCGGTCTGCTCCTCGATCGTGCCGCCCGTGAGCTCCTTGTCGCCGGGCCGGAGCGAGAGCTGGCCCGAGACGAACACGAGCTCGCCGCAGCGGATCGCCTGTGAGTACGGAGCGCCCTGGAACGGCGCGGGCGCCGCCTCGGTGCGGACGACGGTC
>DATFMW010000285.1:0-2524 GCA_035266765.1 Gaiellaceae bacterium
CCCGGTCCGTCGCAGCGCGCAGCGACCCGATTCCCGTGAAAAGAGACGCCGCATCCGCATGCGGAGGGCAACGTTACCGGCTCCCGACCGGTCACCGGACGCCTACTCGCCGCGCGCCTCGCTCCGCATCGGCTGCGCGTCGAGCGCGCGGACGGTCGTCGGCAGCACGACCTGCGGCGCGTACGCCGGGGCGAAGCGGGCAAACGAGGCGATCACGGCCACGCCGCCGGCGAGGACGTACGCGGCCGAGTCGTTCACGAGGAGCGACGTGCCGACGCCGGCGGCGACTGCGAGCACGAGATCGCGTCGCAGCCGCAGCGACTCACCGCGGAGAGCGAGCGCGAGCGCGAGCGCGAAGGCGATCCCGAGCGGCACGACGAGCGGCCAGTGGGCGAGCGCCGGACGGTAGGCAAGCGGTACACGGTTGACGGCGACGGCCACGAGGCCGGAGACGCCGTGGCTGAACGCACTGCGAAGATGGTTCGGCCCCGGCGAGCGGAGGTCGTACGAGACGATCGCGAGCACGATCGTGGCGGCGACGAGCAGAAGCGTCGTGAAGCCGCCGCGGCCGAGACGGAGCATCCGCGAGCCGAGGAACGCGAAGGCGACGCCGAGGACGATCGCGCCGCCGCCGTCGGCGCCGAGCCGATTCGACGCGACGGTGACGAGAGCAACGAGCGCGAAGACGGCGAAGCCGGCTGCGCCGAAACGGCGCCGCGCAAGAGCTGCGCCCGCGAGCACCGGCCCGAGCAGCAGCGTCTCGAGCTGGTTGCCGATCCCCCAGAAGCGCTGGTTCTGCGTCGGCCCGAGCGGACTGATCGCCACCCAGTCGGGGCGCCGGGCGAGCATGAGCAGATAGAGACCGAGCACCACCGCGTAGAGCACGAGCAGCCCTCGGTCGGTCCGGCAGACCCGCGCGAGCAGGAGAGCGCCGCCGAGCGTCCCGACGGTGAGCGCCGCCATGATCGCGACCTCGTTCGTGAGCTGCGCCGCCCCGATCGCAGTGCTCACGAGGAGCGACGCCGGTACTGCGGTGACGGCGGCACGCAGCCCGAGCAGGGCGAGCAGGGCGACCGCACCGGCGACGACGAAGACCGCCGCGAACTTCAGCCGGTTGTTCGCGTGGATCTGCCGGTCGAGCGTGGAGAGCGCGGCGAGGGGATGTGCGCTCTCCACCGATCCGAGCGTGCCGCGGGAGTGGCCGAGCGCGGTCGGCGCGATGTCGACGATCGAGACGAGCCCGGCGATGTGGGTCGTCTTCGACTGGAGCAGGCCGTGGAAGCCGTGTCCGATCACGGCGATCCGGTAGCGGTGGTTGTTCTCCACGGGCGCGCCCTTCGGCGGCAGCACGACGGCGACGACGTCAGGGCCGGTCGGCGTCCCGGTCGCATGCATGGGGTCGACGAGGCGCGGCCCGCTCGGCACGCCTCCCATGCGCGCGTTCACCTCGGCGCCGCGAACGAGCTCCGCGAGCGACTGGCGCCGGTTCGTGGTCGGCCCGACGCCCGGCACGAGCAGCCCGACCGCCCCGCGGCGTGCGAGCTGGTCGAACTGGGCCCTGTTCAGGTGGTCGAGGACGAGGACGCGAAACGGCGGCTGGCCGGGCACCGTCTTCGCGCCGGCGGGGGCCGCCGCGAGCAGCCCGGCGGCCCCGAGGAGCAGGCCGAGCAGGCAGCCGCTGAGGAAACGGTGCATCGCTGTCACGGATTGTCGCCGATACGGTCGCGTGGCCGAAACCGTACCGGCGCCCGGCTACGATCCGTCCGGTGGCGCCCGGCGATGTCCAGTCGGCTTTCGCGCACGCGGCGGCCGGGGACGGGATCGTGCTCGGGAGCCGGTCGTTCGACTGGCTGTGCGAGCAGGGCCACGTCGGTCTCGAACGGGTCGCGAAGGCCCGGCGCGATCCGGCCCTCGTCGCGCCGGTCGTGGCGACGCTCGAGCGCCTCGCCGCGATCTACGCCCGCCTCAAGGGCGACGTCTCTGTCCTGTCCGCGTCGCGCGAGAACCTGCTGCTCCCGGTCGAGCTGGTGCACGCGCCGACCGGCACCGTGATCGAGGTCGATGAACTGCCCCACTTCACCTCGTTCCGTCTGGCGGCGCTCGAGCTCTACCCGGACGACGCGCCCGTCGGGTTCGACGTCGACGAGCACAGGGAGCTCTGCCGTGCCTGGTGCGCGACGACCGACGGCGCCTCCCGGGGCCTTCCCGCCAAGGGCTTCGGCTTCGGCGGGCTCGGCCGGGAACGCGCGTACCGCGACGCGCTCCTCGACCTTGCCGCCCCGGCAATGGGCCTGCCGCCGGTGATCCGGATCCCAGCCGTCGACGGCGACGGGGCGGCCGCCTATCGCCGCCACCGGGCGACGCTCGCGGCCCTCCGGGGCATCTAGTGCGGCCTCTCGTACCGTTCGACCGGAAACGCGGATCGTTGGAGGCCGCACGTGCGGCCGCTTCGCGGCCGGATGGTTGTTGCTCTTGACGGTGAGGGCCACTGCGGGACGGCTGACGGAGAGCGGGCGGCACGGGC
>DATFMW010000286.1:0-3629 GCA_035266765.1 Gaiellaceae bacterium
GCGTAGCGCGCGACGACGCCCAGGTTGTGGGTGATCACGAGCACCGCGGTGCTCAGCTCGGTCGCCAGTCGTGCCATGATCTCGAGGATCTGCGCCTGAATGGTGACGTCGAGCGCCGTCGTCGGCTCGTCCGCGATCAGAATCGCCGGATTGCACGAGAGCGCAATCGCGATCATCGCCCGCTGGCGCATGCCGCCCGAGAACTGGTGCGGGAAGTCGTCCACACGCGACTCGGGGTTCGGGATCCCGACCTGGCGCAGCAGCTCCACCGACCGGCGCTTCGCCGCGCGCTTGTCGATCTTCTCGTGCGCCCGGATCGCCTCGGCGATCTGCTCGCCGATCCGATAGACCGGGTTCAGCGACGTCATCGGATCCTGGAAGATCATCCCGATCTCGTTGCCGCGGAAGTCCTGCATCTCCCGATCGGAGACCGTCAGCAGCTCGCGCCCCTTGTAGTTCACGCGACCCTCGAAGCGCGCGTTCACGTCGCGCGTCAGCCCCATCAGCGTCATCGCCGTCACGCTCTTGCCGGAACCGGACTCGCCGACGATGCCGAGCACCTTGCCCCGCTCGAGCTCGAACGAGACGCCGTCGACCGCCCGGACGATCCCGTCGACGGTCGCGAAGTGCACCTTGAGGTCGTCGACCTCGAGCAGACGCTCGCTCACGTCGGCCTGATCCTCGGGTCGAGGTACGCGTAGAGGAGGTCGATGACGACGCTGAAGGAGACGATGAAGAAGGCTCCGTACATCGTCACGCCCATGATCGGAGGCAGGTCGAAGTTGTTGATCGACTGGGCCGCGTACTGGCCGACACCGTGCAGGTCGAACACCGACTCGGTCAGGATCGCGCCGCCGCCGAGCACCGCCGCGAAGTCGAGGCCGAACAACGTGACCACCGGGATCAGCGAGGTGCGCAGCACGTGCCGGACGAGGATCCGCCGCGGCGACAGCCCCTTCGCCTTCGCCGTGCGCACGTAGTCCTCGTTGATCGTGTCGAGGATGTTGCCGCGCAGCACGCGCCCGTAGAAGCCGATGAAGAGCACCGCGAGCACAGTCCACGGCAGCACCAGGTGCCACAGCCACTGCACCGGGTCGGCCGTCAACGACGCGTACTCGCCGTCCGGGAACAGCGTCGTCACGCCGCCCTCCGCGAGGTAGTAGCGGGCGATGATCCCGAGCCAGAACACCGGCATCGAGATCCCGACCAACGCGAGCACCGTGATCACGCGGTCCGACAGCCTGCCCGCCGTGACGGCGGATATCACCCCCACGAGGATCCCGAAGAAGAGCCAGATGATCCCAGCCCCGACGGTGAGCGAGAACGTGGCCGGCATCCCCTGCTTGATCTGCTGAACGACGTTCTGCTGGCTCGTGTACGAAACGAGATTGCCCGTGAACATCTTCTTCAGCATCCGCCAGTACTGGATGTAGAAGGGCTGGTCGAACCCCCACGAGTGGCGGATGTTGACGATGTTCTGCTGGGTCGCGTTCTTGCCCGCGATCCGCTGCGCCGGGTCGCCGCCGGGCACGACGATGAAGATCAGGAAGACGATGAACGTCACGGCCAGGCAGACGACGGCCGCCCCGATGACGCGCCTGACGAAGAAGGTCAGCACCGCGGCTCCATCTAGTGCTCGATCTTCACCTTGGCGCGCGGGTCGAGCGCGTCGCGGAGGCCGTCGCCGAAGACGTTCAGCGACAGCACCGTGAGCACGATCGCGATCCCCGGCGCGAGCGCGAGCCAGGGGCGCGACACGATCAGGAACTGGCCGTCCGTGATCAGCGTCCCCCACGACGCCGTCGGCGGCTGCACGCCGGCGCCGAGGAACGACAGAGCCGCCTCGAGAACGATGTTGTTCGCGATGATCAGCGTGAAGAAGACGAGCACCGAGCTGGCGATGTTCGGCAGCAGGTCGGTGAACATGATCCGCAACGGGCTCGCACCCTGCGAGATCGCAGCCTCGATGAACTCCTTCTCGCGCAAGGACAGGACCTGCCCGCGCAGCGGCCGCCCGACGTACGGGATCAGCACGTAGGAGATGACGAGCGTCGGGATCCAGAGGCTCCCGCTCTCGATGTTCACGCCGAAGTGGTGGAAGCCGTTGATGGCGAGCGCGGAGCCGAGCGCGATCCCGAGCAGCACCGCCGGAAACGCGAAGAAGAGGTCGAAGAAGCGGGCGATCACGAAGTCGATCCAGCCGCCGAAGTAGCCGGCGAGCAGGGAGAGGAGCACCGCGGAGACGACGCAGATCGCCGAGGAGCCGATCCCGACGATCAGCGAGGTGCGGCCGCCGTAGAGGAGACGGACCGCGATGTCGCGCCCGATCGAGTCGGCGCCGAGCACGAACTTGCCGCCCGCGGAGAACCACGTCGGGCCGATCGGGATCGCCGACAGGAGCACGCAGTCGCTGCCGCCCGTGGTGCACGGCTTGCCGGTCTTCTTCTCGATGTAGCCGCCGGCGGAGACGACGGGTGTCGGCTGCCCGTTCACCTTCACCGTGTCGAGGACGTGCTGGGTGTTCGGCCCGGTGTGGGCGACGTGGCTCGCGTAGACGGGCGCGAGAAGACAGGCGACGACGACGAGCACGAACACGCCGAGGAACGCGAACGCGAGGTAGTTCCGGCGCAGGCGCCGCCAGGCGAGGTACCACGGGCTCCGCCCGCGGATGACGCCGGCCGACTCCCCCGCCGCCAGCTCGACGGCCGTGTCCAGCGTGAACTCGGTCTCTGTCGTGCGCTGGGCCACGGCTCAGGTCCTCCAGAAGGGTGCGACGTCGGGGGTGCCGGTCGTCCCGGCACCCCCGACGTTTGAACAGCGACTTCCGACTACTTGTGGCAGATCGTCGCGAAGTCGAACTGGTAGAGCACGTGGTTCACGTAGCAACTCAGGTCGATGTCCGAGTTGAAGAAGTCCGTGAACTGCCGGTTGATGAACGGCGCCCACGGGGCCTCGGTCATGATCTTCTTGTCGAGCGCGGCCCACTTCGCGTTCACGGCAGCCGTGAGCGTCGGCTCCTGCTTGAGCGCGTCGATCTCGGCGTTCACCGACTTGTTGTCGTAGTTCGCGTAGTTGTTGTTGTGGGTCGGCGTGATCCGCTCGCCGTTCAGCAGCACGTCGATCCAGTCGAGCGGGTGCGGGTAGTCCTGGAACCAGTCGGCGAAGCCGATCTGGGCCTTCGTCGCCTGGTTGCCGACCGTCGACCAGTACACCTGGGAGTTGACGATCTTCTCCTTCGCCTTCAGGCCGATCGAGTTGAGGACGTCCACGAGGTACGCGGAGGCCTTCGGATCGGCACCGCGGTCGTGGTTCCACACCGTGACCTGTGCCCCCGTCGCGCCGGCTGCCTTGATCAGCTGCTTCGCCTTGGCGAGGTTGTGCGGGTACAGGTCGTGCTTCTTGTACGACGGGTACGTCGGCGGGAGGATGTTCTCCGTCGGCTGCGCGAGACCGCCGTAGATGCGCACGAGCGCCTCACGGTTGATCGCGTAGTTGACGGCCTGCCGCACCTTGACGTTGTCGAACGGCTTCACCCGCGTGTTCATGAAGAAGTAGTACGTGTTCGCGGGCGTGTAGACCTTGATCTGGTCGCCGTACTTCTGCTGCGTCGACGCCAGCCGGTCGGTCGG
>DATFMW010000287.1:0-2502 GCA_035266765.1 Gaiellaceae bacterium
GCCCGGGGCGACCCACACGTTCGCCGTCACGGTCAAGGGTGCGCTCACCGGTCGCAAGGATGTGCAGGGCTTCCGCCACCTCGACGCGATTCTCCTCGTCGGCGACCGGTGGGACGGCCGGACCGCGGTGACCGTCGGCCAGAACTGCAACGACCCGATCGGTGCGGCACCGATGACGTGCACCGCTCCAGCGTCCACAAAGGGGACGTTCACCGTCCGTGCCCCGACGCCCACCAAGGCCGGGGACACCTTCAGCTTCGGCGTCAGCGCGCTGAACTGCGGTGGAGCCTGCTACATCCGCTACGAGTACGTCGCGAGCGGGCAACCTGCACCGAAACCGAAACCGAAGCCGCCTGCGTCGTCGGCCGGCACCCTGGGGATCGACTACACGATGCCCACCCGCTTCGGGTTGCGCGGGAAGGACGGCCTCGTCGCCTACCAGGACACCGCCAGAGAGATCAACCCGGGCGCGTGGCGGGTCGACTTCACCGTCCGCCGGAAGGACGGACGGCCGTGCAGCACGCGCGACGCGCTCGCCGTCACGGCGCCGAAGGCGGTGCGCTCCCGGGTGGACGGCGCCTGCCGCTTCCACGTCACCTACAAGCGGGAGGGGACGTACTCGGTCAAGGTCATGCTGAAGGCGACGGACGGGAAGAGGCTGAGCGCGCAGCGCACGTTCGTCGTTCAGGACTGGCTGATCGTGGGCCTCGGCGACTCGAACGGCTCCGGCGAGGGAGTTCCCGACGTGCCACGGCGGGGCGCGTATTCCGAGCGGTGGCAGAACCGGCAGTGCCACCGCTCGGCCAACTCCTACCAGGCTCAGACCGCGCGCGCGATCGAGCGCCGAGACCCGAGGACGTCCGTCACCTTCGTGCACCTCGCCTGCTCGGGGGCGAAGATCTCCGCCGGCCTCCTCGGAGCCTACGAGGGAATCGAGCCCGGGAGCAACCTGCCGCTCCGCCCCCAGATCGCCCAGATGAAGAGCCTCGTCGGCGGCCGGGAGATCGACGCCGTCCTCATCTCGGTCGGCGTCAACGACCTCGGCTTCGGGCCGCTCGTGGCGCATTGCATCGCCTACCAGGGCTGCGCCAGCACTCCCTTCCCCGAGACGGACTCGCAGGAGACGCTCGAGCAGGTCATGCGTTCGCGGATCGCGTCTCTCCCCGGGCTCTACGACAGGCTTTCGCGGTCGCTCAAGCGGGTGGGCATCCCTGCCCGCCGCGTCTTCATCACGCAGTACTTCGACTCGACGAGAGACGAGAAGGGCGACTTCTGCAACCCGCTCATCTCGGTGCCCGGGAAGGGCTCGTTCACGCGTGCAGAGGCGATGTGGGCACACGATCAGGTTCTCGTGCCGCTCAACGTCGCGGTGAGAGCGGCGGCGCAGAAGCACGGCTGGCGCCTCGTGACCGGTGCGCCGGAAGGATTCCGCACCCACGGCTACTGCTCGCAGAGCTCGTGGATCGTCAACCTCACCGAGTCCCTCCTCAACCAGCTCAACAAGGAGGGCACCCTGCACTCGACGACGAGAGGCAACACGTTCCAGGCCGGGCTGGTCACGAAGGCGATGCGGCTCGAGTTCTACGCCGGCGGCAGGACGCGGCGGCCGGCTCGCGGCTAGGTCTGGAGCCGATCTCTGCGGGGAGTCTCGTGCCTCGCGCGCGTCAGGGCCGGGACTGAGCCTGGCCGCGAGGACCAGCCGCGCGCAGTGCCTGCACGAGAGCCCGCGCGGCGGGCAGGGCCGGCGTCCCCGCAACCGTGGCCGCCGCAAGCTCTCGGCGAATCGTGAGGCCCCGCACGGGCCGCGCGACGAGAGAGCCGAGTGCGAGCTCGCGTCTGATCGTCAGCGTCGACACGATCGACACGCCGAGTCCGGCCTCGACGACCGCCTTCTGCGCGTCGATGCCCGACAACTCCGCCACGACCTGGAGCGCGAGCGGGTCGGCGCCGGCGGCCGCGAGGGCATCCTCGGCGACCTGTCTCGTGCCGGACCCCGGTTCGCGCACGACGAACGGTTCCCGGAGCAGATCGTCGAGGTCGATCTCGTCTAGCGCGGCGAAACGATGATCCGGGGGTGCGATCACGGCAAGCTCGTCGTCGAAGAGGTGCTCGAGCTCGATGCGGTTGCTCGACACGGGGCCTTCCACGAGCCCGAGGTCGACATCGCCTCCGATCAGCGCGCGGACGACGTCTTCGGTGTTGCGGACCCGCAGGGTGAGGCGAACGTCCGGGTTGCCGCGCCGGAACGCGGTGAGCGGGCGCGGGAGGACGTAGCCGGCGATCGTCAGGCTGGAGGCGATGCGCAGGTCGCCCGCGACGCGACCCTGCGCGGCGGCGATCGCCCGCCGAGCCGACTCCATGTCGGCGAGCAGCGCCTCGGCGCGTTCGAGCAAGGCTGCTCCTTCGCGGGTCAGTGAGACCCGACGGCCTGACCGGATGAAGAGCGCGGCACCGACATCCTGCTCCAGCGCCGAGACCTTCTGGCTGATCGCGGATTGGGAG
>DATFMW010000288.1:0-3893 GCA_035266765.1 Gaiellaceae bacterium
TCGTGCGCAACAACTACTTCCAGCCGGCGATGAGCGAGCTGATGCAGGCCTGCGTCGACGTCTGGGAGTCCGACCCGGCCGCCTACCACTACAACCCGGTCGGCTACATCGCGCTCGGCCCGAAGGTGCAGGAGCCCGACCTCGTCGCCGTCCACGAGCGCCACGAGCGGATCGGCTACCCCTCCGACCTGATCCTCGGCGAGGCCGCCGTCGAGGCGCACATGAAGGCGCTCTTCCCCGACTGGCGGGCGAAGGGCGTCACCGTCTGCCTGCACGAGCGGCGCGGCGGGTTCGCGTTCAACATCGCCTCGGTGTTCGGCCTGCTCGCCAAGTGCGAGGCCGAGGGCGTCTCCGTCGTCTCCGGCGCCCGTGTGACCGGCTTCGAGCTCGGGGACGACGGCGTCGTGACCGCGGTCGAGACGAGCCGCGGCCGCGTCGAGGTCGGCGAGCAGGTGGTCGTCGCGCCCGGCCCCTGGGCGGCCCAGCTCTGGGAGCTGCTCGGCCTGCCGGGCCGGATCGACCTCCACTCGCCGTCGGGCAAGGTCGAGCGCGACCGGCCGATGTGGACGTACTGGAACCTCCAGGAGGGCGAGATCACCGTCGATCCGCTCTCCTTCGCGACCGCCGACGGCGGTGCGCCGCCGGTCATCCACCTCGACACGGACGCGCCCCTGCACGCCGACGACGGCGAGCTCGTCACCGACGAGCTCTGGGGCATCTACTTCAAACGCGACAAGCACGGCGTCCAGGGCGGCGCCTCGCCGCTCGTCGTCGACGGCGACCCCGCGCTCGACCCGTATCCCTCGACGACGAACGTCGACCCCGGCTTCCCCGACATGTGGTGCGCCGCGCTCTCACACGCGATGGAACGCTTCGAGGGCTGCCGGCTCGCGTACAAGCACGCCCGCTCGGGCGGCGTCGGGGCGTTCACCGCCGACAGCTTCCCCGTCTTCGACCACGTGCGCCCCAACGTCTACGGGGTCTTCGACTCGAACCACGGCTACAAGATGATCGGCGTCGGCCGCGAGGTGGCGAAGGTGCTCGTCGGCGGCCACTCGAGCCTGCTTCACCCGTTCCGCTTCGAGCGCTTCGCGACGGGCGACCTGCACCCCGTCTCGCATTCGCCGTACCCCTGGAGCTAGTCGAGCACGGACGCGGCGCCCTCGACGGCGTGGCCGAGGGCCGCGGAGAGGCGGTCCGCCGCTGCGGCGACCTCGCGCCCCACCTCGTCGAGGTGAGGCCCGAGCCGGAATTTCGGGCCGGATGCGTTCAGCGCTGCGACGACGTGGCCACGGAAGTCGCGCACCGGCGCCGCCGCGGCGACGAGCCCCGGCTCGAATTCCTCGTCGACGAGCGCGTAGCCGCGGGCCCGCGCCGTCTCGATCCGCGCGTAGAACTCGACGATCGTCTTCGGCGAGCTCGGCCCGAGCGGCGCGAAGTCGGTGTCGGCGAGCAGCTCGGCCACGTCCTCGCGCGACCAGTCGGTGAGGAGCGCCTGTCCGGCGGAGGAGCAGTACGTGGGCACGGTGCGGCCGACCCAGTCGACCGCCTGGAGCGCGCGCGGCGGCGACTCGGAGAGCACCGTGAGCACCTCGGCTCCCTGGAGGACGTTGAGGTGCACGCGCTCGCCGAGCGTGTGCACGAGATCCTTCAGCTCCCGTTCGCCCGCTGCGAGGAGGCGGGTATCCCCGGCGCGCGCCGCGAGCGTGAAGAGCGCCCAGCCGAGCCGGTAGGCGCGCGTGTCCGGGTCGCGATCGACGAGCCCGTACTGGTGCAGGGCCTTCAGCGTCCGCGAGATCTGGCTCTTGTCGTCGCCGACGAGCTCGGCGAGGCGGAGCACCCCGAGCCCGGCTCCGGCGATCGCCTCGTCCGAATTCAACGCCTGGAGCACGAGGATGCCGCGACGCAGGCTCGTTGCCATATCCGCAACCATCGTTGCTCGATCATACGGCAGTCGTCCGGGACCCCCTCGTGCGAGGCTAGGCAGCGGCCCGCAAAGCGCGTAACGTCCGCGGCAACCGATGCGGGTCGCGCTCGCTCAACTGGACAGCCGGCTCGGCGACCTGGACGCGAATCGCGCCCGCGCGCGCCGGACGTTCGCCGACGCCGCTGCGGCCGGTGCCGACCTCGTCGTCTTCCCCGAGCTCCAGCTCAGCGGGTACGCCGTCGTGCACACCGATCGCGAGACCGCGTGCACCGCCGACGAGCTCGCGCCGCTCGCCGCTGACGCCGCCGGCGCCTCGGTGCTCTTCGGCTTCCACGAACGGAGCCTCGGCCGCTCGTACAACAGCGCCGCCTACTACGAGGGCGGCGCTCTCGTCCACGTGCACCGCAAGCTCTACCTGCCGGAGACGGTCGCCGACGAGTCGCTCGTCTTCACGCCCGGGGAGCGGATGCGGGCCTTCGACACCGGCTTCGGTTGCGTCGCGGTGCTGATCTGCAACGACGCGTGGCAGCCGGTGCTGCCGTTCCTCGCCGCCCACGAGGGCGCGCGGGTGTTGTTCATGCCCGCCTGCAGCTCGACGTTTCTGCCCGAGGCGGAACCCTACTGGTTCGACCTGACGCGCTTCTACGCCCAGATGCTCGAGTGCTGGGTCGTCTTCGTCAACCGGGTCGGGGACGAGCGCGGGCTCAGCTTCTGGGGCGGGTCGCATGTCGTCGATCCGTTCGGCGAGGTCGTCGCCGAGGCGGCGCGCTTCGAGGAGGAGCTGCTCCTCGTCGACATCGACCCGGCCGTGGCCGACGAGCGCCGCCGCGACGTGCCGCTCCTCGTCGATCCGCGCTACGACGTGCTGCGTGCCGAGGCCGAGCGTCTCGGGGTCGTACCGGGCCCGTTGCCCGGCGTCGTCGTCCTGCCCGCGGCGGAGGCGGGTTCGGATCCGAGTGGCGATGCCGAGCTGGGGCCTCTATTCTGAGCGGAATGCGATGGACGTTCGCTCCGACCGTGCGGAATCGACGGGAGGTGCCGGCGTTGAAATCGACCACAGCAGGTGGTAGAAGAGCGCAACCCGTGTTGCGCATATAGCAACACCACATGCCAGGGAATGCGTACGACAGAGATTGCGTCGGCTGCCCGGCAGGAAGAACGCGGAGGTGGCGGCGCCCGATTGTGAGGAGGGGCGCGTGATGGATAGGGAGAGTCGTCGGCTTTTCGAGGCGTACCGGCGGAACGAGGCCGGGGACGTGGAGAACACGCTGCTGGACGAGGCGGCTGAAGGCGAGCTCGACCGTGGGGAGTTTCTGCGCCGGGCTTCCGTGCTCGGCCTGTCGGGCTCGGTGATCGGATCGGCGCTCGCCTGGCTCGGCGAGCCGGCGGTGGCGTTCGCCGCCCCCGAGCGTGGCCGCGCCGGCGGTCGCGCCCGCGTCGGCATCATCCCCGGCCCGACGAAGGACCTCGAGCCGCACACGCTCGCCGACCTCGGCGGGTTCGAGGCGGCCGGCATCGCGGGCGAGTTCCTCACCCGCACGACGACGACGCTCCAGCTGAACCCGGAGCTCGCCGTCAGCTGGAAGGCGAACAAGGCCGCGACCGTGTGGACGTTCAAGCTCCGTCAGGGCGTCACGTTCCAGAACGGCAATGCGTTCAGCGCCGACGACGTCGTCGCGACGTACAAGCGCCTCACCAACCCGAAGAGCGGGTCGCAGGCGATCTCCGCGTTCGGCGGGGTGCTCAGCCCGTCCGGGGTGCGCAAGGTCGACAGCCACACCGTCGCCTTCCATCTCGACGCGCCGAACGCGAACTTCCCGTACCTCGCGTGCGAGACGACCTACCAGGCGATCATCCTGCCGGCCGACTACAAGATCGGCACGTTCACGCAGACACCGCAGACGACGGCGGCGTTCAAGCTCACCTCGTACACACCGGGCGTCGGTGCGACCTACGAGGCGTTCGA
>DATFMW010000289.1:0-5088 GCA_035266765.1 Gaiellaceae bacterium
CTCCCAACGTGGCACCGGAAACCGGCGTCTCTCGACGCCGCACGAACCGGCCGCTCCGCGGCCGGGATGGCCTTCGGCTTTCGCGTGTCCTCGACCCGTGCCGCCCGCTCTCCGTCAGCCGTCCCGCAGTGGCCCTCACCGTCAAGAGCAACAACCATCCGGCCGCGAAGCGGCCGCACGTGCGGCCTCCAACGATCCGTGTTTCCGGTCGAACGGTACGAGAGGCCGCACTAGTCAGGCGATCCTGGCCGCGTCATCGGCGCGGTCGAGCTGGCGCCGGATCGCCGCTGTCAGCGTCTCCCCGCTGTACGGCTTGCCGATGAACGTGACGAGCGGGTCGTCCTCGGACGTGTCCGCCGCCACACCCTGCGGATAGCCGGACGTGTAGACCGTCGGCAGCCGGTGGCCGCGGGTGCGCAGCTCCTGTGTGAGCTGGAGCCCGGTCAGCTTCGGCATCATCAGGTCGCTCACGATCAGGTCGAAGCCCGCGCCCTGCTCGAAGAGGTCGAGCGCCTCCGCGCCGTTCTCGGCCGTCGTGATCGCGTAGCCGGCGCGGCTGATGATCTCGGCGGCGATCGCGCGCACCATCGGCTCGTCCTCGACGATCAGGATCTTCTCGCCGGCGCCGGGCACGATCGGCCGCGGCTCGTCGGCCTCCTCGGCGACCGCCTCGACGCGCGCGCGCGGCCAGCGGATCGTGAACGTCGAGCCCTGGCCGGGCGCCGAGCGCACGGTCACCTCGCCGCCGGCCTTCGAGACGATCCCGTACACCGTGGACAGCCCGAGTCCGGTGCCCTGACCGCGCGGTTTCGTGGTGAAGAACGGGTCGAAGATCCGCGCCCGGGTGTGGTCGTCCATCCCTCTCCCCGTGTCGCCGACGGTGAGCATGACCGCGTGGGCGTTACGGCGTGTGCGTAGCGTCAGCCGCCCGCCGTCCGGCATCGCGTCGCGCGCGTTGACGGCGAGGTTCAGGATGATGTGCTCGAGCTCGACCGGGTCGGCGAGGATCGTCGCGTCCCCCGAGTCGAGATCGGACTCGAGCTCGATGTTCTCCTCGAGCAGGCGGGAGAGCATCCGGCACACGGCGGTGACGGCGGCGTTCACGTCGACGGGCCGCGGCTCCGCGGTGTCGGAGCGCGAGAAGGCGAGGAGCTGGCGTACGAGCCCGGACGCGCCCTCGGACGCGCGCAGGATCTCGCGCATCTGCTCGTGGACGTCGGCCGTGTCTCCGCCCGAGAGCGCGAGCAGGGCGTTGCCGGCAATCACCGTGAGGAGATTGTTGAAGTCGTGCGCGATCCCGCCCGCGAGCTGGCCGACCGCATCGAGCTTCTGGGCCTGGCGCAACTGCTCCTCCAGGCGATGAGCCTCGGTGACGTTCTGGATCACGCCGAGGACGCGAGACGGGTTTCCCTGCTCGTCGAGCTCGACTGCCGCGTGCAGGTGCACCCAGATCACCGACCGGTTTGCGCGGCGCAGGCGGGCCTTGATCGTGAAGTCGCCCCCCTCGGCGTAGGCGCGGTCCATCGTCGCCGACCAGCGCTCGACGTCGTCCTCGTGGACGTAGCGCGCACGGAACTCGGCGCTCGAGCGGACGATCCCGTCTTCCCGCTCGCCGAGCATGGCCGCGAGCGCCGGCGACCAGAGGAGCGTCCCTTCGACGAGGTCGATCACCCACGTGCCGATCTTCGCCACCTGCTGGGCGCGCTCGAGCAGCTTCGTCTGCTCGCGGAGGCCGGCCTCGGCCTTCTGCCGGTCGCTCACGTCCTGCATCACGCCCACGACCCGGAGCGGGACGCCGTCGGGGTCGGATTCGACCTCACCGTGCGCCGTGACCCAGATGACGCTTCCGTCAGGGCGCTGCACTCGCCGATCGAGCGCGAAGACACCCCCGGCACTGAACGCGGCCTCGGCCTCTGCGGCCCAGGCGGCACGGTCGTCCTCGTGGATGAAGCGGCGCCGGAACTCGTCGACGTCCAGCTCGAGCACCTGCCCCGAAAGGTTCAGCACCCGCGCCAGCTCGCGGGAGACGGTCATCCGGCGCGTCCGCAGGTCGATCTCGTAGCTGCCGAGCTTGCCGATCTCCTGCGCGCGCGCGAGCAGCGCAGCCTGCGCGCGCAGCTCGGTCTCGGCCCGGCGGCGGTCGGTGACGTCCATCACGATGCCGAGCATCCGGTAGGGGGCGCCGTCAGGGCCGCGCTCGACCTCGACCTGCTCCCGCACCCAGCGCACCGCTCCGTCGGACGGCCGGACGATCCGGTACTCGAACTCGGTCGGGAGGCCGGCGTCGAACGAGGCCTTCGCCGCCTGCATGAGCCAGTCGCGATCGTCCGGATGGAGGGCGCCGAAGAAGAGAGCGGGGTCGCAGCGGTCGGCGTCCTCGTCGCTGAAGCCGAAGATCCGCCGTGCCTCCGGCGACCACTCGTCGCGGTTCTCGCTGGGCGTGTAGACCCAGCTGCCGACGCCGCCGATCTGCTGCGCGCGGGTGAGCAGCGCGGTTCGCTCGCGCAGCCGCATCTCGGCACGGTCGCGCTCGGTCAGGTCCTCGACGATCCCGACGTAGAGGCCGTGCGTGCGGCTGATCGCGGACGTCGTGAGGCGGACCCAGACGGGCGTGCCGTCGGCTCGCCGGTAGCGCTTCTCGACCGTGTAGCCGTCGAGCTCGCCGGCGGCGAGCCGTGCCATCCCGCCGGCCGAGACGTCGTCCTCCTCGTCGTAGTTGAACGCGGTTGCGAGCCGGCCGATCACGTCCGGCCTGGCCCGGCCGAGGATCCGGCAGAACGCCTCGTTGCAGTCGATCATCCGGCGGTCGGCGTCGATGACGCTGACGCCGACGACGGTCGAATCGAAGAGCGCCTTGTAGAGGTCGTGCTCGAGGCGCTGGGCTGTCACGTCGATGGAGAAGCCGCGGATGAGCTGTCCGCCGTGCTCGGCCGCGCGGCTCGCCGTGTGGTGCAGGCGCCGCCAGCCCCCGTTCCCGTCCTCGACCCGTGTCTCGTACTCGACCTGACCGGTCTCGCCGTGCAGGAGGCGGGCGATCGCGTCGCGGCCGGTGGATGTGTCGTCGGGGTGGCGGAGCGCATGCCGGCGCTCCAGGTCGTTCCACTCGCCGGGGGCCCGGCCGAACACCTCGTGTCTGCCGGACTCGATCACGGTCATCGTGTCGGTAACGCCGTCGTATTCCCACAGCGCGGCTCCCGCGACGCGGGGCGAGTCGCGCAGGCGTGCCAGGTCGGCCTCGGCCGTCGAGCCGGGCTCGAGCCCGCGGGACATCCACCGGATCGCAGCTTTGAGCACGTTTGTCACCCTCGCCTGCATTCTCCCTGACCGAGCATCATCGGCAAGCCTCCAGCGTGGCTGTAGAACCGGGAGGCCACGAGCGTCCGCGGGCCCCGGTGCCCCCGGGAAGCACCGGTGTCACTCGCCGCGGGCGTGATCGTCGAGCCAGGCGCGCGCCTGCTCGAGGGTCACGAAGATCTCCATGTCGACGTCGATGTCGAGCTCGGCGTACGTGAGCAGCATGCGGATGACCCCGAACTCCGCGGGCCCGCGTGCGACGATCGCAACGCGGCATCCCTCGAGCAGTGGTGCGTCCTCCGAGGCCATCCGCTCGGCGCGAAGGCGGATGTCGTCCGTGGTCATCTGCCGCCAGTCGAGGTGGCGATGGTCGATCAGGACGCGCATGCCGCGGCGGAAGCGGGGGTCGCGGAGCCCTGCTTGGGCCATCGCGGCGAGCCCGTCCACGCTCGCGGTCCCGAACGTGCGCAGGACGATGTCTTCCGGGTCGCCGCCGAACCGGATCACGTGAAGCATTTCCGCGTAGGCGTGCGGAATCGCAGACACTTCAACCCTCCCCGCGTGAGCGCGCCGCATAGCGCCCTCGCGTGATCGGAACACTAGGACATACCGAGCAATTTCGCTACTTGGATTTCCTCCGGGGTCGCGGATCTCCTGCGCATACCCCGGCTGGATCTCCTGCGCATACCCCGGCTGGATCTCCGGCGTCCGGTCTGCTCGCCCGCGCCAAGGGGTAGGTGTCCGAACCCCCGCTTACGGTAAAGCTGCTGTCGGTGGAGCTGGGCCGGCTCGCCGGGACGATCGCGCACGACTTCAACAACCTGCTCATCGCGATCGGCGGTTACGCGGAGCTTGCACTGCGCTCGCTCGGTGACGAGGACGCCGCCCGTACAGATCGACGTGGCCCAGCTCGAGCGGGTGCTCGTCAATCTCGTCGTGAACGCGAGGGACGCGACGCCCGCCGGCGGCGCGATCGAGGTCGAGACCACGCTGGGCGCCGGCGCCACCTTCCGCATCGTGCTGCCCCTCGACCGAAGCGTGGGGTCGACGCCGGTCGTAGCCGCCTGACGCGCGTCAGACAGTGCGCGTGCGGAAGCGGATCGACTCCGGATACGGGAAGAAGTCCATCAGCTCGCCGCTCTCGATCCGTCGCTGGGCGGCCTGCCAGAACTCCGGCTCGAGCAGCTCGGCGTGGTCGCGCAGGAACAGCTCGCGCAGGCGCGGGTCGCCGAGCAGGAAGGTCGCGAACTCCTCGGGGAAGACGTCGTCGCGGTGGATGCCGTACCAGGGCTCGGCCGCCAGCTCCGACTCCGGGTCGGGCGCGGGTGGAATGCGGCGGAAGGTGACGTCGGTCAGGTACTCGATCTCGTCGTAGTCGTAGAAGACGACGCGTCCGCTGCTCGTGACGCCGAAGTTCCGCCAGAGCATGTCGCCCGGGAAGATGTTCGCCGCGACGAGGTCGCGGATCGCATTGCCGTAGTCGACGACCACCGCCTCGGTCTCCTCGGGCGAGGCGCGGTCGAGGTAGAGGTTGAGCGGAACCATGCGCCGCTCGACGTAGCAGTGGCGGATCACGAGCGGGGCGCCGCCGGCGATCATCGACGGCGCGAGCTCGTGCAGCTGCTCGAGCAGCTCCGCCGAGAAGCGCTCGCGCGGCAGCGCCAGGTCGACGAACTCGAGCGTGTCGGCGAGGCGGCCGACGCGGTCGACGTGCTTCACCATCGTGAACTTCGAGCGGATGGTGGCGCGGTCGGTGTCCTTGCCGGGCCCGAACTCGTCGCGGATCACCTTGAA
>DATFMW010000290.1:0-2337 GCA_035266765.1 Gaiellaceae bacterium
CGACCCAGTCCAGCCGCGTGAAGTCCGCCGTCAGCTCGGCCGGGTCGGTGGCGGTCGCGATCAGATCGAGATCCTTGAAGGTCTCCTTGCGGCGGCGGACCGATCCGGCCTCCGAGACGGCGACCGCGGCCGGATGCTCACGCAGCGCGGCGACGACCGCCAGCACCGCGGGCAGCCCGTCGCCGAGCAGCCGCCGGTCGCTGTCCGGGTTCTCCGCCCGGAACGCAAGCGCCTTCAGGATCTTCTCCTCGCTGCGCGCTCCGAGCCCGGTCAGCGCGCGCAGCCGCTCGCCCTCGGCGGCGGCCTTCAGCTCGGCGAGCGTCGTCACCCCGAGCTCGCGCCAGATCCGCGCCGCCGTCTTCGGGCCGAGGCCGGGCAGCTTCATGAACTGGACGACCTCCGGAGGGACGCCGGCCTGCTTGCGGGTGAGCGCCTCGATCTCGCCCTGCTCGACGATCTGGACGATCTTCTCCTCGATCGTCCGGCCGATGCCGGCGAGCTCCTTCGCCTTGCCGTCGAGCGCGAGCTGCGCGACCGAGGTGGCCGTCTCCCGCATCCGGGTCGCGGCGCGGCGGTAGGCGATCACGCGGAACGGCTGCGCGCCCTCGAGCTCGAGCAGATCGGCGAGGAGCTCGAACTGCTCGGCGACGTCTGCGTTCCGTGGCAGCGTTGCCATCGGCCGATCATATTCTCGGCCCGCCGGTAGCCTTGGGAGGCTCGTGCCCGGCGCCCTCGTCTGTCTACCCACGTACAACGAACGGGAGAACCTGGAGCGGATGCTCCGGGCGCTCGCGCCGCACGGCGTGCGCGTCCTCGTCGTCGACGACAACTCCCCGGACGGCACCGGCGAGCTGGCCGACGTGCTCGCACAGGAGCTCGGCTTCGTCTCCGTCCTGCACCGGCCACACAAAGAGGGCCTCGGCCCCGCGTACCTCGCCGGCTTCCGAGAGGCGCTCGCCGGCGACGCCGAGTACGTGCTCGAGATGGACTGCGACTTCTCGCACGACCCCGGTGACGTGCCGAGGCTCGTGCGCGCCTGCGAGGACGGTGCCGACCTCGCGCTCGGGTCGCGCTACGTGACCGGCGGCGGCACCGAGAACTGGGGGCTCGCCCGGCGGCTCGTCTCGGCCGGCGGGTCGCTGTACGCGCGGCTGCTACTCGGAGTCGGGATCCGCGACCTGACCGGCGGCTTCAAGTGCTTCCGCCGCGAGACGCTCGAGCGGCTCGACCTCGACGCGATCCACTCGAAGGGCTACGCGTTCCAGATCGAGACGACCTACCGCGCCCTGCGCGCCGGCTTCCGCGTCGTCGAGGTGCCGATCCGCTTCGTCGACCGGGTCGAGGGCACGTCGAAGATGAGCCGCACGATCTTCCTCGAAGCGGTGACGCGGGTGCCGGCGCTGCGGCTTGCCGCGCTGCGCGGGCGGCTCTGAGTAGGGTTTCGGGCGTGCGCGAACTCGACGCGACGACCTGGGACGCCGAGGTGCTCGGGGCCGAGGGCCCGGTCCTCGTCGACTTCTGGGCGCCGTGGTGCAAGCCGTGCAAGGCGATCCGCCCGATCCTCGAGACGCTCGAGTCGGAGGCGGGAGACCGGCTGCGTTTCACGGGGCTCGACATCGACGCGTACCCGGAGGTGGCGGCCCGCTACGAGGTGCTCTCGATCCCGACGGTGATCGTGTTCGAGGACGGCGAGCCGCGCGAAACCGTCGTGGGCGCGCGTCCGCGCCGCCATTTCGAGCGCGCGTTTGCTCCCTGGCTCGAACTCCCTGCCTAGGCCGCGTACCCCGGGGACACGGCCGGCCCTCAGAGACCGGGACAGGTCCGGAAGGGCGTAGCGCGAACCCGTGACCGGCATGGTTGAGCGGTCGTGCCCGGCACACGCTCGTGACCTGCCTCAGAGACCAGGACGTGGCTCAACGGAAGTGGTCCCAGCCGGCCAGCTGCGCCGGTGACCCGTCCAGGGTCAGGACGACGCCCTCGCCCTCCTCGCAGCGGCCGATCACAGGGAAGCCGAGCGGGTCGCGGGTCGTTGCGAGGAGCTCGTAGTCCTCGCCGAAGCCGAGATCCGCGACGGTCGCGCCCGGGGCGCGCGGCACACGGTCGAGCTCGATCGCGATCCGGCAGCCGGAGCGCTCGGCGAGGTGTCCCGCATCGGCGGCGAGGCCGTCGGAGATGTCGAGCATCGCGGTCGCGACCGCGGCGAGGCGGCGCCCCTCCTCGACGCGGAGCGGCGGCCGCGGCAGACGCCCCGCCCGAAACGCGGCGCCGGCGCCACCGAGCGGCCCGGTGACGACGACGAGGTCGCCGGGGCGGGCGCCCGCACGGCCGGGGACGCGC
>DATFMW010000291.1:0-2728 GCA_035266765.1 Gaiellaceae bacterium
ACAAGGAACGATTCGCGAACCCCTACACCGCTGCCGAGCGCGGCTACGTCGATGACGTGATCGAGCCCCGCCGCACCCGGCCCGTCCTCATCTCCGCCCTCGAGACCGCCCTCACCAAAACCGAACCCCGCCCCCACCGCAAACACGGCAACATCCCTTTGTAGCGTGGGGGAACCCGTGGTTCCCCCACGGAGCCCCTCCTTCGGCGCGGAGTGGCGGGAGCGGGGTGGTGCTGCGGGGCGAGCGCGGTCGCCCCTTCGCGGGAGTGAGGCTGGTCCACCAAGGACGGATCTGGACGGTTTGCCTGCCCCGGCGCGGTCGCGCGCGGCCCGTAGGGCCGGGCGCACCCGCTGGTTCCTCTCGTCCTAACGCGCCTGCGGCCGCGACGGCCCAGCGATCCCTTGCACATCGGCTCTTGGCTGAGCGCGCTCCGACGGCGGAGGCGAGACCACGCTCCCGCCGCAGCCACCCAACCTCCCATCCCTCGCGCCCGAGCCGTTTGAGTTGCGCAGCAACTCAAACGGCTACGCCCGCAGCCTCGCTCAGCTCACGGCACTCTCCACCGGAACAAGGGGGCTCCCGGGGGAACCATCGTTTCCCCCGAGCTCTCGGCTGAACGTGCGCACGATCTCGGGGTCGAACTGGGTGCCGGCGCAGCGACGGATCTCGGCGAGCGCCTCGTGTGTGGCCAGCGGCTCGCGGTAGACGCGCTGCGACGTCATCGCGTCGAATGCGTCCGCCACGAAAATGATCCGCGCACCGAGCGGGATCTCCTCGCCGGCGAGCCCGTTCGGGTAGCCGCCTCCGTCCCAGCGCTCGTGATGGTGGAGCACCCACTCGGCGATCGGGTCGACCCCGAGGCTCTCGAGCATCCGGTAGCCGATCTGCGGGTGGCGCTCGAGCACGAGTCGCTCGGTCTCGTTCAGCGCCTCGGGCTTGCGGAGGATCTCCTCCGGGATCGCGAGCTTGCCGAGGTCGTGCAGGCTTGCGGCGAGGCGGGTCAGCTCCACCTGCGGCTCCTCGACACCGAGCCGGCGGGCGATCCGTGCCGCGAGCTCGGCGACCCGCTCGGAGTGGCTGCCCGTGTACGCGTCCCGAGCGTCGACCGCCTTCGCGAGGCTCGCCGCCGCGCGGTAGCGCGCCGTCCGATCCGGGCCGTCGGAGAGCGCCTCGAGCGCCACGACGTCGAGCGGCACCGGCTCGTACGTCCGCGCCTGATTCTTGCCGTCCTCCTTCGCCCAGTAGAGGGCGCTGTCGGCGAGCCGGATCAGCTCGTCGCGCGCGACGTCCTGCACCGGGTACGTCGCGACGCCGGCGCTGACGGTGACGGAGCCGACGTCGTCGATCTCGAGCGTGCCGATCCGCTCGACGATCGAGCGCGCGACTGCGATGGCGGCCCGGTCGTCGAGACCGGGGAGGAGGACTGAGAACTCGTCGCCGCCGAGCCGGAAGCTCTCGCCGCCCTGCCGCAACCGCGACGCCACCTGACAGAGCACGACGTCCCCGACCGGGTGTCCGAACCGGTCGTTGATCTGCTTGAAGTCGTCGATGTCGACGAGGCAGACGCTGAGGGGCCCGTGCTCCTGCTCGGCTGCGGTCAGCTCGCGCTGGAGGCGCTCGTGGAAGCTGCGGTGGTTGCCGAGGCCCGTGAGAGGGTCGGTGAGCGCGAGTCGCATCGCGCGCATCGCCCGGAACGTCGAGCGCTGGTAGAGCGAGATCGCGAGCAGCGGGCCAACGAGCGCGATCGACAGCACCGGCGAGCGTTCCCAGAGCACGACGAGCATCAGCGCGGCCGATGCCATCAACGCGAACGGGGCGCTCGTCTGGCGCACGTTCTCGGAAACGAACGTCCAGAACGACCGGCCCGAGCTCGCCGCGAGGACCGCGCTGAGCAGGACGAGGCCGACCACCCAGTTGTAGAGGACGGCGCAGATCAGTAGCCGGGCCAGGAGGATCCCGACGGAGTCGCCGTGCAGCGGCTCGATCGCCAGCCCGCCGGCGAGCGCGGCGAGCGCGAACATCGAGGAGTTGTAGGCGATGCGCAGGAGCGGGCGCCGGCCGGACAGGTGCGAGACGGCCAGGCCGCCGGCCGAGACGATCACACCTGCCTCCCAGCCGAGCAGCAGGATCGCGGAGACGGAGAAGACGAAGCCGAGCGTCACGCCGCCGGAGTCGACATCCTCGACCGGCACGGGAAAGTGCTCGGCGAGGCTGACCGCGACGAAGAGGCCGAGCAGCGCCGCGACGCCCCCGGCGGAGTACGGCAGCCGCGCGTAGCCGACGACGGCCGCGCCCAGCGCAACGGCCCCGGCGATGCACACCGGGGCGACGAGAACGAGAACTCGGAACGGAATTCGGGCCGGAGTGTCCACCGTCCCGGGTGTTACCGGAACCGCCGACCGCCAGGCGGAGACTGGGCGGCGGTACCTGTCCGCTGCTTGCGCACGTCCGTCACGTCACCCTCCTCCCGAGAACTTGTCCGGTGCGACGAGCGGGTGCTACCAGCTGTGGTTGAAGAACGCCCAGCTGTGGTTTGCGAGCTGGCTCGCGGCCATGGCGGCGGTGAGAACGAGAAACAGGAGCCGCGCTTTCGGGTTCCGCATGAATTCCTCCCGAGACGTAAGACGATGGACACCGCCAATTCTGGGACCTCGGTTCCGTGTCCGGAATCACCCGATGGGGTGAACCTGGGGGGTGAACCTGGCGTGACGCTGGGCTTCGGCCGGCC
>DATFMW010000292.1:0-2450 GCA_035266765.1 Gaiellaceae bacterium
GACGCTCCGAGCCAGCCGCAGGCGAGGTACGCGTCGAGCATCTCGATCCGGTTGCCCGAGACGATGAGGACGCGGTCGCCCGGGCCGATGCCCGCGGCGTGCAGCGTGCCGGCGGCACGCGCCACGGCCTCCTGCGTCTCCGCGTAGGTGCGCGCGCCGCCGCTCCACCGGAGCAGCGGCTTGTCGCCCCAGCGCTCGACGCCGCGTGCGAGTGCGCCCTGCACCGTCCGCTGCTCGAGCGGCAGCGGCTCTGCGAGACCGCTCATCGGCGGCTGGGCGCGCCCGGGTGCTGCACGGGCGCGACTATATCGACGCCCGCCGCGACGACCCGCAGCTCGCGTTCGGTCTCTGCGTAGGATGCGCCCGTGGAGAGGCCGGCCCCGCTGTCGCCTGCGCAGAGAACGATTCCCGCGCTGCTCGAGCTCCAGGCGAAGCGCCACGGCGACCGGGTGCTCGCCCGCGACGAGCATGCCTCGCTCACGTACGCCGAGGCTCCGGCCCGCGCCGCGAGCCGCGCCGCGGCGCTCGCGGCGGCCGGCATCGGGCCGGGCGATCGGGTGGCGCTGCTGAGCGAGAACCGGCTCGAGATCCTCGAGCTCTGGCTCGGCTGCGCCTGGCTCGGCGCCGTGCTCGTCCCGATCAACACGGCCGCGAGAGGCCCCCAGCTCGACCACGTGCTCTCGGACTCCGGCGCCTCGCTGCTCGTGCTCGAGCCGGAGCTCGCCGACCGGCTCGACTATGTCGCCGCCGCGCCCGAGCGGCGCTGGCTGCTCGACGGAGGCCTGCCCGACGCGGGCGGGGCGGTGCCGCAGCACGCGGCGGCGCCCGGCGACCCGACCGTGATCCTCTACACGTCGGGCACGACGGGCCCCTCGAAGGGCGTCGTCTGCCCGCAGGCGCAGTGGTACTGGTGGGGCCTCGAGACGGGCTCGATCCTCGGCGTCGCCGAGGGCGACGTTCTCTACACCTGCTTGCCTCTCTTCCACACGAACGCACTGAACGCGTTCGTGCAGGCGCTCGTCTTCGGCGCGACCTTCGTCGCCGGGCCGCGCTTTTCCGCCTCGCGGTTCTGGAGCCGCCTCGTGGAGGCGGATGCGACGGTCACCTACCTCCTCGGGACGATGGTCCACATCCTCTCGAAGCGAGATCCGGACCCCTACGAGTCGCAGCACGACGTCCGCGTCGCGCTCGCCCCGGCGACCGCGGAGGCGCTCCACGAGCCCTTCCGCAGCCGCTTCGGCGTCGCGCTGATCGACGGCTGGGGCTCGACCGAGACGAACGTCGTCATCTCGACCGCCGCCCCGGAGGCGCCGCCCGGCTCGATGGGCGGCGTGACGCCCGGTTTCCACGCTCGCGTCGTCGATGCCGACGACGGCGAGGTTCCGCCCCGAACGCCCGGCGAGCTCGTCGTGCGCAGCGACGAGCCCTTCGCCTTCTCGCTCGGCTACCTCGGCCTGCCCGAGAAGACGGTCGAGACCTGGCGCAACCTGTGGTTCCACACGGGCGACCGGGTCGTCCGTGACGAGGACGGCTGGTTCTGGTTCCTCGACCGGCTGAAGGACTCGATCCGCCGCCGCGGCGAGAACGTGTCGTCGTACGAGGTCGAGTCCGTGCTGGTCGCCCATCCCTCTGTCGCGGCCGCGGCGGTCGTGCCCGTCCCGGCCGAGATCGGGGACGACGAGATCCTCGCCTTCGTCGTGCCCCGGCCGGGCGCCGACCTCACCGCAGAGGATCTGATCGCGTTCTGCGAGCCCCGGCTCGCCTACTTCGCCATCCCGCGCTACGTCGAGCTCGTCGACGAGCTTCCGCTCACGGCGAACGGCAAGGTGGAGAAGTACAGGCTGCGCGAGCGTGGCGCCACCGCGACGACCTGGGACCGCGAGCAGGCCGGCTACGTCCTCGGGAGCCGGTGAGCGGCCGCGGCCCCTCCGCCCGAGAGTGGCTCGCGCGGCTCGACCGTGGCGAGCTGTCGTCGCGCGAGCTCGTCGAGGACGTGCTGGCGCGACTCGACGCCGCGCAGCCGCTCAACGCCGTGGTCGCCCGGGACGACGAGGCCGCCCTTGCCGCCGCGGACGCCGCGGACGCCGTCCGTGCCGCCGGCGACCGGCGGCCGCTGCTCGGGCTCCCGCTGACGATCAAGGACTCGATCGCGACGGCGGGGCTGGCGACGAGCTCCGGCTCCTGGGCGCGCGCCGGACACGTGCCCGGCGCGGACGCGACCGTCGTCGCGCGGGTGCGTGCGGCCGGCGCGGTCGTGGTCGGAAAGACCAACGTCCCGGAGTACACGTGGTCGTACGAGACCGAGAACGCGCTCCACGGCCGCACGCTCAACCCGCACGACCACGCGCGCACGTGCGGCGGCTCGAGCGGCGGCGAGGCGGCGCTGCTCGGCGCGGACGCCTCGATCGCCGGGATCGGCACCGACGGCGGCGGCTCGATCCGCGTCCCGA
>DATFMW010000293.1:0-2908 GCA_035266765.1 Gaiellaceae bacterium
ACTGGTTCGCCTCGGCGAGGAGCATCCGGTCGGGGTAGTTGGCGTCCACCTCCGCCCGGACGCGCTTCAGGTACGCGTGCGTCTCGGGGAGGTTCTCGCCGTTCGTGCCCTCGCGCTCGAAGAGGTAGGGGACGGCGTCGAGCCGGAACCCGTCGAGCCCGACGTCGAGCCAGAAGCGCAGGACCTCGAGCATCGCCTCCTGCACCTCGGGGTTGTCGAAGTTCAGGTCGGGCTGGTGGTGGAAGAAGCGGTGCCAGTAGTACTGGCCGCGCACCGGATCGAACGTCCAGTTCGAGGTCTCCGTGTCGACGAAGATGATCCGCGCGTCGCGATAGGACTCGTCGGTGTCCGACCAGACGTACCAGTCGCCCTTCGGGCCGGTCGGGTCGGAGCGCGACTCCTGGAACCACGGGTGGTCGGACGAGGTGTGGTTCATGACGAGGTCGGCGATCACGCGGATCCCGCGCTGGTGCGCCTGCTCCACGAGCTCGCGGAAGTCGTCCACCGTGCCGTAATCCGGGTGAATGCGGAAGAAGTCGGCGATGTCGTAGCCGCCGTCGCGGAGCGGCGACTCGTACATGGGCAGCAGCCAGACGCAGTCGACGCCGAGCCATTCGAGGTAGTCGAGCTTGTCGATCAGGCCGCGGAAGTCGCCGGAGCCGTCGTCGTTACCGTCGAAGAAGCCGCGGATGTGGATCTCGTAGAAGACCGCCCGCTTGAACCACAGCGGATCCCGCTCGAACCACTGTTCAGACATGGCCCCTCCAGCCACGTCCCGCGACCAGGTCATAGGACGTGGCTGCCGCCGCCATGTCCCCGCGGGCCATGGCTCGTGACCTGGTCACGGGACGTGGCCGTTGGAGACGTGTCCCCGTCATCCGCCGATCCTCAGGACGTGGCTCTGGCCGGGGGCGAGCTTCACGTAGTTCCGGCCGACGCGCCACGTGTACGTCTCGTCGACGAGCAGGTCGCGCACCGGGTACGCGGGCGGGACGCCGGTCGAGACGGGAAGGATGCAGACGCCCTCCTGGGTTGCCGCCGGATCGAGGTTCACGACGCAGACGACGGCATTCTCGCCGCGGCGCTTGAGGTACGCGAACAGCTGCTCGTTCTCGGTCTCGAGGAACACCACCTCGCCGAACTGCTGGAGCGCGTCGTTCTCGCGCCGCGCCCGGTTCAGCGCCGCGACGAGCGGCAGCAGCGGCCCGTCGAGCGCCCGCTCCTTCACCTCGTACTTCTCCGAGTCGAGGTACTCCTCGGAGCCCGCACGCACGGGCCGGTTCTCGCAGTGCTCGAAGCCCGAGTAGATGCCGTACGTCGGCGAGAGCGTCGCCGCGAGGACGAGCCGCGCTTCGAAGGCCGGCCGGCCGCCGCGCTGGAGGTACTCGTGGAGGATGTCCGGCGTGTTCGCAAAGCAGTTCGGCCGGTAGAACTCCTGCCACTCGAGCAGCTGACCCATGAGCTCGAGCAGCTCCCAGCGCGTGTTCTTCCAGGTGAAGTACGTGTAGCTCTGCGCGAACCCCGCCTTCGCGAGCGTCGTCATCGGCGCGGGCCGCGTGAACGCCTCCGCGAGGAAGATCACCTCGGGGTGCTCGCGCCGCACCTCGCCGATCAGCCACTCCCAGAACACGACCGGCTTCGTGTGCGGGTTGTCGACGCGGAAGACGGTGACGCCCAGGCCGACCCAGTGCGAGACGACGTCGAGGAGCGCCTGCCAGAGGCCGCGCCAGTCCTCGCAGTCGAAGTTGACGTTGACGATGTCCTGGTAGCGCTTTGGCGGGTTCTCCGCGTACTTCAGCGTCCCGTCGGGCCGCCGGTTGAACCATTCCGGGTGCTCGCGGAGCCACGGATGGTCGGGCGAGCACTGGATCGCGAAGTCGAGCGCGATCTCGATTCCGAGCGCCTTCGCGTCGGCGACGAGCCGGCGGAACTCCGCCTCGGTGCCGAGCCCCGGGTCGATCGCGTCGTGGCCGCCGAGCTCGGAGCCGATCGCCCACGGGCTGCCGACGTCCCCCGGTGCGGCTGCGACGACGTTGTTTCTCCCCTTGCGGTTCGTGTGCCCGATCGGGTGGATCGGCGGCAGGTACACGACGTCGAAGCCGAGCTCGGCGAGCCGCGGCAGCTGCGCGCGGACGCCCTCGAAACCGCCGAAGGAGCGCGGGAAGAGCTCGTACCAGGAGCCGAAGCGGGCGAGAACGCGGTCGACGTCCACCTCGAAGGTCGCCGACACCGACGTCTCCGAGCGGTCGCCCGCCGGCTCGGCGAGCGCCGACTCGACGGTGAGCGACGCACGCCCGAGCAGGGCCGCCCCCTCGGCGAGCTCCCCCGACAGGTCGGCCTGGCCGCCGGCGACTTTGCGCCGCAACTCGTCCTGGAACGAGGCGACGCGGTCGACCCACGCCTCGACCTTAAAGCTCCACGTGCCAGGAGCGTCGACCGGGAACGTGCCCGCCCAGTGGTCGTTGCCGAGCGGCTCGAGCGGCGCCTCCTCCCACCGCGACCCGCCGGGCCGCCGGTAGCGGACCGCCGCGCCGAGCTGCTCGTGCCCGTCGCGGAAGACCCGCGCCTGTACCTCGACGACGTCGCCGACGGTGCGCTTGACCGGATAGCGCCCGCAGTCGAGCTGGGGCGTCACCTGCTGGATCTGGATGCGCGGCGGTGGTCCGTTCGTCCTGGGCAGCGACACTGGCCTCGCGATCTTCCCGTTGACGGCGACTCGGCGGCGCACCGTCGGCACTGCGCCGTACGCTGGCCGCGGTGCAGCTGGCACGCTCATCCGGCATCTTGCTTCATCCGACCTCGCTCGCGTCGGGGAAGCTCGACCGGGAGGCCTACCGCTTCGTCGACTGGCTCGCTGCGGCGGGGCAGTCGTGGTGGCAGGTGCTGCCGCTCGGGCCGCCGGACGAAT
>DATFMW010000294.1:0-8050 GCA_035266765.1 Gaiellaceae bacterium
CCGGCGGTGCTCGAGACCGCCGGCCCGGAGGGCCGCGGCCCGGACGCGGCCGAGATCCAGAAGACAAAGGACCTCCACGCGCGCTGGACGAAGCCCGCGCCGAAGCCCCGCCGCCGTAAGACCTGACCCTTCGGGACACGTCCGGTAGCTGCTACCGAACGTGTACGTTCGGGCCATGTCGGGCCGGTACCGCTGGGTCGTCCTCGGCGCGGGGACGATCGCGCAGTCGAGCTTCGCGGCGGTCGTCGTCGGGATCCCCGCGCTCGCGCCGGCGCTGCGCTCCCACTACGCGCTGACGCTCGGCGAGATCGGCATCGTGCTCGGTGCGGTCGGCATCGGCATGCTTCCCACGCTCCTGCCGTGGGGGCTCCTCGCCGACCGGATCGGCGAGCGCGCGGTGATCGTGGTCGGGCTCGCCGGCTCGGCCGCCGCCCTCGTGGGCGTCTCGACGACGCACACGTACGGCTCGGCGGTCGGCCTCCTCATCGTCGCCGGCGCGCTCGGCGCGAGCGTCAACGCCGCAAGCGGCCGCGCCGTGATGGGCTGGTTCGGCGAGGAGGAGCGGGGCCTCGCGCTCGGCATCCGCCAGACCGCAATCCCGATCGGGGGAGCCATCTCCGCTGCCGCGCTGCCGTGGCTCGCCTCCTCCGGAGACACCGGGCCGGCGTTCCTCGCCCTCGCCGCCGGCTGCCTCGCAGGCGCAGTCGTCGCCGCCGTGCTGCTGCGCGACGCGCCACGCCACGGCCTCTCACCCACCGCCGACCCGCGCGGCCCCCTCCGCGACGCGACGATGTGGCGGCTCGCCGGCGGCTCCTCGCTCTACCTCGTCTCCCAGATCGCGGTCACCGGCTACGTCGTCCTCTTCCTGCACGAGCACCGCGGGCTCTCACCGCATGCGGCGGCAGCCGTACTCGCCGGGATGAACGTGCTCGCAATCGGGGCCCGCATCGGCGCGGGCCGCTGGTCCGACCGCCTCGGTGCCCGCGTACGCCCGCTCCGCCGGGTCGGCGCCGCACTCGCGCTCGCGATGCTCATTGTCGCAGGGCTCGTCGACGCGCCGCTCACCGTACTCGTGCCGGCGCTGATGCTCGCCGGCGTGGTCGGCCTCTCCTGGAACGGGCTCTCCTTCACGGCGGCCGCGGAGATCGCCGGCCTCGAACGCAGCGGCGCCGCACTCGGCTTCCAGCAGACGCTCCTCGGCGTCTTCGGCGCCGGCGTCCCGCCTGCGTTCGCTGCGTTCGTCGGCGTCACGAGCTGGCGGACCGCCTTCGCGCTCGCCGCCGCCGGGCCGGTGCTCGGCCTGATCGCCCTCCGCGGCGTGCCGGAGCCGGGAAGGGCTACGCGTCGTGGAGGCGCGCGAACACCCGGAACGTCTGCGATTCCGCCGGCAGCTCGTTGAACTCCGGGTTCACACACCCGAGCTCGGGTGCGCGACGGTCGAAGCACGTGTTCACCTCGGCGCGGCACATCGGCAGCGGCCCGCGCAGCGCCCGCACCGCACCGAAGCCCTCGCGCCCGGCCTCCGCGGCTCGCAGCATGTCGAGGTCGATCTCACAGGCGAAGACCTTCTGGAGGCACCCCATGAACGTGTGCCCGTGCTCCTCGTACGCGTAGACGAACGGACACGACCGCTCGAGGCACGCGGACGGGTAGACGACCTTGTCGCAATGAACCTCGCAGCGGCGGCACTCGACCTCATCCTGGGGCCGAAGCGGCAGCGGCAGCCGCGTCTGGCGCTGGGAGTTGCTCATCGGATCCCATTGTCGTGAGGTCGTCCCGCCCCCGCAAGACTTGATTTCTGTCGTGTTTTCCGCTTGCGCAAACAGCGGTGCGGCTCACGAGAGGCGCGCAACCGCCGTCACGACGTCCATCTGCGTGAGCGCGCGAAAGTCCGGCTCGGGCCCGGCGTCGGCCTCGTCGGCGGCAAACCAGAGCGCCTGACACGTCGCGATGCCGAGCGCAGCCGCACCGCCGACGTCCTCGCGCAGACGATCGCCGACCATCAGCGCACGCTCCGGAGCGACGCCGACGAGCGCGAGCGCCCGCTCGAAGATCGCCGCGTGCGGCTTGCGCAGTCCGATCTCCGAGGAGAAGACGGCCGCGTCGAGCCGCTCTGCGACGCCGAGCTCGGCGAGATCGCGGTGGAGGAGCCACGGCGGGTCGAGCGCGTTCGACACGAGCGCCAACCGCAGGCCACGCTCCCGCAGCACCTCGAGGAGCGTGTGCGTCGTCGCGGCGAGCCGCCGGGCCGGAGCCCACGCGCGATGCTCGGCGTCGAGGAAGCGCTCGAGCCCGGCGTCGTCCACCTCGATGCCGGCATCGCCGAGCAGGCTGCGCACGAGCCCCGGATAGTCGACCTCCTCCAGCAGCCCGGGCGCCAGCAGCCCCGGCAGATACGCGTCCCGGAACCGCGCCGACAGCCCCGGGCTCGGCTCGAGCCCGAGCGCGGCGAGCCCGGCGTCGTGTCCCGCCTCGACGAGCGCCGGCCGGAAGTCCCAGCGCATCAGCGTGTCGCCCCAGTCGAAGAGAACCGCTTCCAACATGGACGGTTAGGCTAGTCGCGCCGTGGGCCGCAGGATCCTCTGGGCATCGCTCGCCCTCGCACCCGCCACGATCGCCGTGGACAGGCTCGCGAGCCCGGACAAGGTCGTCCTCTTCGTCCTCTCGGCCACGTCGCTCATCCCGCTCGCGTGGCTGATCGGCGAGTCGACCGAGCACGCGGCCGAGCACACCGGACCGGGGATCGGCGGCTTCCTGAACGCGAGCTTCGGCAACGCGCCGGAGCTGATCATCGCGCTGATCGCCGTCGACGGGAACCTGCCGCAGGTCGTCCGCGGCTCGCTCGCGGGAAGCGTCGTCTCGAACCTCCTTCTCGTCTACGGCGTCACCCAGATCGCAGGCCCGGACAACGAGCCGATCGACCGGCGATCGCTGCTCGCGCAGGTCGCGCTCATCGGCGCCGCGGTGCTCGCCTTCATCGCGCCCGTGGTGCTCGGCTACCGGGGCAGCCCCGACCGGCACACCGTCGTCATCGCCTCGATCCCGATCGCGGGCGTGCTGTTGCTGCTCTACCTCGCCGTCGTCGGCCGGAACCTCCGCCGCCACCGGGCGAGCGAGCGCGCGGAACCCGAGCTCGGCGCGTGGCCGCTCGCGGCCTCGCTCGGCGTGCTCACCGTCGCGACGACCGCGACCGCGTTCGTCAGCGAGGTGCTCGTCCACTCGCTCGACGCGTTCGCCCACGCGGTCGGGCTCTCCCAGTTCTTCATCGCGATCGTGATCGTCGCGATCGTCGGCAACGCGGCCGAGCACGGCGGCGCCGTCGTAATCGCGCATGCCGGGAAGATGCGGCTCGCGACCGAGATCGCGATTTCCTCGAGCGCGCAGGTCGCGCTCCTCGTCGTGCCGGTCGTGATGCTGCTATCGCTCCTCTTCGCGCATCCGCTCGCGCTCGCGTTCCGCTGGATCGAGCTCGCGACGATGGCCGGATCGGTGCTGCTCGTCGGGGCGATGGTCGCCGACGGCCGCTCCCGGCGCTGGGAGGGAAGGCTGCTCGTCGTCGCCTACGCCGCCGTCGTCGTCGCCTTCTTCCTTGCCGGCAACCGCTGACCGGCGACCGCCCCGTCACGATCCGATCACAGTCCGGGTCAGATCCGGGGAACTCCGGATCGCCGGGAGAATCCGGTTCGTCTACCGTGGATCGCATGTCAACGACCGAGCAGACACCCTCCGCGGTCGGTCCCTCCGGCGTCGCCGTCGAGGCCCGCGGGCTGACGCGCCGCTACGGCGAGGGCGCCACCGCCGTCGACGCACTCCGCGGCGTCGACATCGACGTCAAGACCGGCGAGCTCGTCGCCGTGATGGGCCCGTCGGGCTCCGGCAAGTCGACGCTGATGCACATCCTCGCGGGACTCGACCAGCCCACCGAGGGCACCGTCACCATCGACGGTACCGACATCACGACCCTCGGCGACTCGAAGCTCACGCACCTCCGCCGCGAGCACATCGGCTTCGTCTTCCAGTTCTTCAACCTGCTGCCGATGCTCGACGCGGAGGAGAACGTCGTCCTGCCGCTCTCGATCGCCGGCGAGAAGCCGGAGAAGGCATGGCTCGAGGAGATCCTCGGCAAGATGGGACTCGGCGACCGGCGGCGGCACCGGCCCTCGGAGCTCTCGGGCGGCCAGCAGCAGCGCGTCGCGATCGCGCGCGCGCTCATCTCACGGCCGACGATCCTCTTCGCCGACGAGCCGACGGGCAACCTCGACTCGAAGACGGGCGGCGAGATCCTCGACCTGATGCGCGACTCGGTCGACTCCTACGGGCAGACGACCGTCATGGTCACCCACGAGGCACGGGTCGCCTCGATCGCCGACCGGATCCTCTTCCTCGCCGACGGCCTGATCGTGAAGGAGCTGCGCGACGCGACCGCCGCGCACGTGATCGAAGTGATGAGCGAGCTCCACTCGTGATCCTCGTCGCCCTCAAGGGGCTCGCGGGCCGCAAGCTCCGGGCGTTCCTGACCGCGATCGCGATCGTGCTCGGCGTCGCGATGATCAGCGGCACCTACGTGCTCACGGACACGATCAAGTCCGCCTTCGGCACGGTCTTCACCCAGGTCTACAAGAACACCGACGTCGTGATCAGCGGCAAGAGCGCGATCGGGCGGAGCAACAACAACGCCGGGCTGCCGCCCTCGTTCCCCGAGTCGCTGCTGACGCAGGTGCAGAACCTGCCCGATGTCGCGGAGGCGACAGGCGGACTCAGCGACTACGCCTACCTCGTCGGGCGCGACGGCAAGGTCATCTCCGGCCACGGAGCGCCGCCGCTCGCGTTCAGCGTCCACCCGCAGGGCAACCAGCGGTTCAACCCGCTCGAGCTCGTCTCCGGCACGTGGCCGACAGGGCCGGACCAGGTCGCGATCGACGCGAGCACCGCGTCGAAGCACGACTACAGGCCGGGCGACCGGATCGGCGTGATCGCGCACGGCCCGGTTCGCCAGTTCACGGTTGCAGGCGTGGTCAAGATCGGCGGCGTGGACTCGCTCGGCGGCGCGACGATGGCGATCTTCGACTTCCCGACCGCGCAGGAGCTCTTCCGCAAGCAGGGCAAGCTCGACTCGATCTCGGTCGCCGGCAAGCCCGGCGTGAAGCCGGCGCAGCTCGTGAGCGAGATCAAGCCGCTGCTACCGGCGACCGCCCAGGTGCGCACGGGCCAGGCGGAGGCCCAGCAGGCGACGAAGGACACGAACAGCTTCCTCAGCATCATCCAGGACTTCCTGCTCGCGTTCGCCGGCGTCGCGCTCTTCGTCGGGATCTTCGTGATCGCGAACACGCTCTCGATCACGATCGCCCAGCGGACGCGCGAGCTCGCGACCCTGCGCACGCTCGGGGCGACGCGCCGGCAGGTGCTCACCTCCGTGCTCGTCGAGGCGTTCGCGATCGGCGTGCTCGCATCGGTGACCGGCCTCTTCGCCGGGCTCGGTCTCGCGAAGGGGCTGAACGCCGTCTTCGTCTCGTTCGGGATCGACCTGCCGCAGGCCGGGACGGTGTTCGCGACGCGGACGATCGTCGTCTCGCTCGCGGTGGGCATCCTGATCACGCTCTTCGCCGCGCTCCGCCCCGCGTTCCGGGCAACGCGCGTCCCGCCGATCTCGGCGGTACGCGAGGGCGCGGTATTGCCGCCGTCGCGGTTCGCCCGCTTCGGCCCGCACGCCGCCGTCCTCACGATCGGCGGGTCGGTCGCGCTGATGCTGGTCGGGCTCTTCGTCGGCGGGCTCTCGACAACGAACCGGCTGCTCGCGATCGGCATCGGCGCGGGTGCGGTGTTCCTCGGCGTGGCGATGCTCGCGAAGACGCTCGTGCCGCCGCTCGCGCGCGTGCTCGGCTGGCCGGCCACCCGGATCGGCGGCGCGGCCGGCTCGCTCGCCCGCGGGAACGCGGTGCGCAACCCGACGCGAACGGCGTCGACGGCGTCTGCGCTGATGATCGGCCTCGCGCTCGTGACACTCGTCTCCGTGCTCGCGGCCGGATTGAAGACACGGTTCTCGAGCTCCGTCGACGCGCTCTTCAAGGGCGACTACGCGTTGACCGCGACCGACAACTTCTCGCCGATCTCGATCGCCTCGGCCAACGCGCTCCGGCAGGTGAAGGGCGTCCAGGTCGTCTCGGGCGTCCGCGCCGGCCAGGGCCGCGCGTTCGGCAAACGGATCGGCGTCACCGGCGTCGCCGGCGACATCTCGAAGGTGATCAGCGTCGACTGGACGGCCGGCGGCCCCGACACGCCCGCCCGCCTCGGCCGTGACGGCGCGTTCGTCTCGAAGGACTACGCGAAGGCGCACCAGCTCCTCGTCGGCTCGACGCTCCAGGTCGAGACGCCGGCGGGGAAGACGATGAACCTCGACGTGCGCGGCATCTTCTCGCCGCCGAAGGGCGGCTCCCCGTACGGCGACGTCACCGTCTCGGCGCAGCGCTTCGACGCGGAGTACGCGAACCCGCAGAACGTCTACACGTTCGTGAACGTGGCGGGCGGCGAGACGGCGGCGAACACGCAGAAGCTGACCGCGGCGCTGAAGGCGTTCCCCGAGGCGAAGATCCAGACCGAGAGCGAGTTCAAGCACAACCAGGAGCAGGGCATCGACACGCTCCTGAACCTCCTCTACGTGCTGCTCTCGCTCTCGATCGTGGTCAGCCTGTTCGGGATCGTGAACACGCTCGTCCTGACGGTGTTCGAGCGGACCCGCGAGATGGGGATGCTGCGCGCAGTCGGGATGACGCGGCGTCAGCTGCGGCGGATGATCCGCCACGAGAGCATCATCACGGCGCTGATCGGGGCCACGCTCGCGATCCCGCTCGGCATCGTCCTGGCGCTCATGGTCGGCAAGGCGATCGAGTACCCGGCGTTCACGATCCCGTGGACGACGCTCGTCGTGTTCGTGGTCGCGGCGGTCGTGGCGGGGATCCTCGCCGCGATCTTCCCGGCGAGGCGGGCGGCGAAGCTGAACGTGCTCCGGGCGCTCCAGTACGAGTGACGGTCAGGCGCGGACGGGGACGCCGAGCGCACGCGGGATCAGCTCGGCGGCCCGGTCGATCGCGTCGTCGTCGACGTCGAGGTGTGTGAGCGCGCGCAGAAGCGTCGGGTGGATCGTGTCGGAGAGGCGCACGCCCTCTGCCTCGAGCCGCGCGAGCGCCTCGTCCGGCGTGAGGCCGAGCGTGCCGACGTCGATCTGGACGAAGTTCGTCTCGACCTGCTCGAGATCGACCGAGAGCCCGGCGGCCACGAGCGCCTCGGCGAGCCGCCGCGCGCGGGCGTGATCGTCGGCGATGCGCGCGACGTGGTGGTCGAGCGCGTAGACGCCGGCCGCGGCGACGATGCCCGCCTGCCGCATCGCGCCGCCGAAGAGGTGCTTCGCGCGGCGGGCGGCAGCCATCCGCTCGGCCGAGCCGGCGACGAGCGCTCCGAGCGGACACCCGAGCCCCTTCGAGAGGCAGAGCGTGACCGTGTCGACGCGGCGGCCGATCTCCGCGGTGGGGACGCCGAGCGCCGTGGCGGCGTTGACGATCCGGGCGCCGTCGAGGTGGACGCGCAGGTCGAGCTCCCGCGCGGTGTCGACGACGCCGTCGATCTCCGCAAGCGTCCAGACGCGCCCGCCGGAGGAGTTGTGTGTGTCCTCGATCGAGACGACGCGGGTGCGCGGCATGTGCGTCGCGGTGTAGCGGCGGACCGCGCCGCGGATCTGCTCCGGCGCGATCCGGCCGCGATGGCCGGGCAGCCCGCGCATGACGAGCCCGCTGAAGACGGCCGGGCCGCCCTGCTCGTAGAGGAGGACGTGCGAGGTCTCCTCGGCGAGGAGCTCGTCGCCCGGCTCGCCGAGGATCCGCAGCGCGATCTGGTTCGCCATCGTCGCCGTCGGCAGAAAGACGGCCTCCTCCTGGCCGAGGAACGCGGCGGCGCGCCGCTCGAGCTCGTTGACGGTCGGGTCCTCGCGCTCCTGCTCGTCGCCGACCTCGGCCGCCGCGATCGCCGCTCGCATCGCGGCCGACGGCCGGGTGGCGGT
>DATFMW010000295.1:0-2691 GCA_035266765.1 Gaiellaceae bacterium
CGTTCACCGAGAAGACCGGCGCGGTCGAGGTCGCGTAGAGCGGCGCCCCCGACCAGATCGAGTCGCAGGCGGCGCGGAGCGCGGCGTAGGTGATCGCGTCGTCCCAGCCGACGAGGACGACGTCGGCGCGCGCCGGCTCGGTGCCCTCGATCGTCTCGACGCCGAGGTCGCGGAGCGGCGTGACGACGCCGTGGCCGCCGAGCACGAGCACCGAGCGGCCGGGGTGGCGCCGCGCGATGGTGCGCGCCGCGACGACGGCGGGGTTCATGAACTCGTCGTCGGCGAGCTCGAAGCCGAGACCGCGCAGGTCGGCGGCGTACTGCGCCGGCGGGCGGCCGGTGCCGTTCGTGAAGAAGAGGATCCGCCGCCCGCTCGCGCGGGCCCGGGCAACCGCCTCGATCGCACCGGGGATCGGGTGCGCGCCCCGCACGCCGCTCGGGTCGTTCGCGTGCAGCAGCGTGCCGTCGATGTCGAAGACGACCGCGTCGATCCCGTCGGTGAGGTTCATGCCGCACGCCTCCGGGCGCGCAGCCGAACGCCGGGCGCGTCGAGCTCGACCTCGCCGGGCGCCCGCCGCGCGATTCCCTCGACGAGCTCGACGAGGGGATGACGGCCGGACGGCGGCGGCGCCGCGGGCCCGCCGCCGGCGAGCATCGCGTCCACCTGCTCGGCGGGCAGCATCATCCGCAGCAGCAGCAGCTCGTCGGAGATCCGGTCGCCGTAGCGCGCCCGCGCCTCGCCGAGGTCGAGCCGGTGCTCCTCACGGCGGAACTCCTCCGCTTTCGGCGAGGCGAGCACGGTCGCCGCGACGTCGGGGTCGACCTCGCCCGGCGGCGGGCCGTAGTGGCCGAGGACGAGCTTCACGACCTCGTCGGGGATCTGCGACCAGCGCTCGCCGGTCGTGACGTTGAGGAACGCCTGCACGCCGATGAACTGCGACAGCGGCGTGACCATGATCGGCCAGCCGAGCTCCTCGCGGACGCGCGGCAGCTCGGCGAGCACCTCGTCCCAGCGGTCGCCCATGCCGACCTCGTCGAGCTGACGGCGGAGCGTCGAGGTCATGCCGCCGGGCAGCTGGTGCCGGTAGACGGCGGCGTCGTATTCGAGCGGCGCTCCGACGGGGCGGCCGAGCCGGGCCGCGAGCTCGGTGAAGTAGCGCGACTGCTCGGCGAGCGCGTCCTCGTCGAGGTCGACGTCGAAGCCCTCGCTGCGGAGGTTCGCGACCGTCGACTCGGCGGACGGCTGCGAGGTGCCGTTCGCGAGCGGCCGCACCGCGGTGCAGAGGTACGAGGCTCCGAGCCGCGCCGACTCGAGGTAGACCTGCGCCGCAGTCGTCGCGGTGTTGTGGGTGTGCACCTCGAGCGGCAGACCCGGCGCGGCGGCCCGCAGTGCGGGCACGAGCGTCCGCGCGCGTTCGGGCGTGAGCAGGCCGCCGGGATCCTTGAGGTTGAGGACGTCGACGTCCGGGCTCGCAGCGACGGCGGCCGCGCGTGTCCCGTAGTAGGCGTCGGTATGCACCGGGCTGACGCTGTAGACGAGCCCGACGAGCACCTCGGCCGCGCCCTCCTCCTTCGCGATCCGCGCGATCTCGAGGTCGGTCGCGACGTCGTTCATCGACTCCGCGACCCAGACCCGGTCGATCCCGTTGCGGATCACGCAGCGCAACGCGAGCCGCATCACGTCGAGCGGCGCCCGCTCCCACGCCATGAAGCGCATCCCCGGCGTGATGAAGCCGAGCCGCGTCTCGGGCATCAGCTCGCGGATGACCCGGATCCGCTCCCACGGGTCCTCGCGATGCCAGCGGACGCTCATCGCCATGTGCGTCGAGCTCGTGAAGTCGAGCGCCCGGTAGCCGACGCGCGCGGTCACCGGCGCGATCGCGGCGAGCATCGGCGTCGTCAGCGCGTTCGCGCTCCAGAGGCTCTGGTGCCCGTCCCGGACGGTCGAGTCGACGAGGCCGATCGTGGTCATGCCGGCCGGATGCGGAAGAGGGTCTCGCCGAACTGCACCGCCGCACCGTTCTCGACGCACACCTCGGCGACGACACCGCGGACGCCGGCGACGACGGCGTTCATCAGCTTCATCACCTCGAGGATGCAAACCTGCGTCTCCTCGGCGACCCCGCTCCCGACCGCGACGAAGGGCTCCGCCCCCGGCGCCGGCGCAGCGTAGAACGTGCCGACCATCGGCGCCGTCACCTCGACGAGCCCGTCGTCTCGTCGGCCCGGACTTCGTGACAATGTGTTACTTGGCTCGGGTGGAGCCGGGGTACGGCGCCAGCGCACGGTGAACCGCGGCGTCTCGAGCTCGAGCTCGTCGAGCTCCGACTCGTCGACGAGCCGGAGGATCTCCTGCACGTCCTCCGGGGTCAGGTCGCTCACAGCTTCAGCTTGCCGCTCTGGAGGTACATCGCGGCGATCCGGTCGGTCGCGCTGACCGTCTCGGCCGCGGCGCGCTTCGGCGTCCACACCGTCTCGGGTCGCGCCTGGAGGAGGAACGTCTCGCCGGTCGCGCGGTCGATCGCCCACTCGACGTCCTGCGGGCTCCCGTAGTGGCGCTCGACCTCGCGGCCGAGCTCGGCGAGCCGCGCGACCTCGTCCGGCTCGAGGCAGAGGCGCGCCCGCAGCTCCTCGGGCACGTCGCGGACAACGGTGCCGCGGCCGGCCGGGTCGGCCACGCACTCGATCTCCT
>DATFMW010000296.1:0-2390 GCA_035266765.1 Gaiellaceae bacterium
CAGACGGTGCTCGAGGAATTGCTCGCCTCCGGCTTGCGCGGCCGCGGCGGCGCGTTCTTCCCGACGGGCCGCAAGGCGAGCTTCATCCCCTCGCCGGACAAGGTCGCGAAGCCGATCTACATCACCGTCAACGCGGACGAGTCCGAGCCGGGGACGTTCAAGGACCGCGAGATCATGCTGCGCGTCCCGCACCGGCTGCTCGAGGGCTGCCTGATCGCGGCGCACGCGATCCAGTCGAAGCGCGTCTACATCTACATCCGCGGCGAGTATCTCGCCGAGGCCGAGTCCGTCCAGGGCGCGCTCGACCAGGCGCGCGCAGCCGGCATCCTCGGCGAGGTGGAGATCGTGATCCACCGCGGCGCCGGGGCGTACATCTGCGGCGAGGAGACGGGCCTGCTCGAGTCGCTCGAGGGCAAGCGCGGCCAGCCGCGCTCGAAGCCCCCGTTCCCGGCCATCTCCGGCCTCTACGCCTCGCCGACGCTGATCAACAACGTCGAGACGATCACGACGATGCCGAAGGTGCTCGAGATCGGCCCCGCCGAGTTCGCGCAGATCGGGGCGCCGCCGAACTCGACCGGAACGCGCGTCTTCTGCCTCTCCGGCAACGTGCAACGGCCCGGCCCGTACGAGCTGCCGCACGGGATCACGGCGCGCCACCTGATCGAGGAGATCGGCGGCGGCGTCCCCGAAGGGCGCACGCTGAAAGCCGTGATGATGGGCGGCTCTTCGTTCCCGGTGATGACCCCGGCCGACCTCGACACGCCGCTCGACGCCGACTCGCTCGGGGCGAAGGGCTACTTCATCGGCTCCGGCGTCGTCACCGTGATCGACGACCGGACGTGCATCGTCCAGTTCGCGCTACGGGTCGCGCAGTTCTACATGCACGAGTCGTGCGGCAAGTGCACGCCGTGCCGGGTCGGCACGCGCTGGCTCGTCCAGATCCTGCGCGCGGTCGAGAACGGCACCGCCTCGGAGCGCGACCTCGACCTCGCGCTCGACGTGTGCGACCGGATCATCGGCAAGTGCCTGTGCGTGCTCGGCGACTCGGCCGCGATGCCGGTCGCCAGCTGCGTGACGAAGTTCCGTGACGAGTTCCGCGCGCACGTCGAGCAGGGCTGCTGCCCGTACGGGCACGACTCGCAGCTCGACGGCCTCTTCGCGCCGGTCGACCAGCACGGCGATTCGCACACGAGCGAACCGCTCGTCGGGGAGCCGGCATGAGCACGCCGGAGCTCGTCAAGGTCCTGATCGACGAGCGCGAGGTGCACGTCCCGAAGGGGACGGGCATCGTCGAGACGGCGCTCGAGGCGGGGATCGAGATCCCGGTGTTCTGCTACGAGCCGCGGCTCGGGGCGCCGGTCGGGGCATGCCGCATGTGCCTCGTCGAGGTCGAGGGGATGCCGAAGCCACAGGCCGGCTGCACGCTGACCGCGCAGGACGGGATGGTGATCCACACGGCGCGCAGCTCGGCGAAGGCGGCCGACGCGCAGAACGCGACGCTCGAGTTCATCCTCGTCAACCACCCGCTCGACTGCCCGGTCTGCGACAAGGGCGGCGAGTGCCCGCTCCAGGACCTGACGTTCCGCTACGGGCCGGGCTCGACGCGGATGAACTTCGAGAAGACGACGTTCGAGAAGCCGATCCCGATCTCGCCCGCGATCTCGCTCGACCGTGAGCGCTGCATCCTCTGCTACCGCTGCACGCGCTTCAGCGAAGCGGTCGCCGAGGACGGGCAGCTCGTGGCGCGCAACCGCGGCGCGCTGAGCGTGATCACGACGTTCGACGACGAGCCGTACTCGGGCCCGTTCACCGGCAACGTCACCGAGCTCTGCCCCGTCGGAGCGCTCCTGCCGACGCAGTACCGCTTCCAGGCGCGCCCGTGGGAGATCGCCGACGTGCCGACGGTCTGCAGCCTCTGCCCGGTCGGCTGCAACGTCAACGCGACCGTCCGCGAGGGCAAGGTCAAGCGCATCCAGTCCCGCAACCACCCGGAGATCGACGAGGGCTGGATCTGCGACAAGGGCCGCTTCACGTTCCCGCACCTGCGCGCGCCCGACCGGATCGTCGACCCGCTGAAGCGGGTGCGGCTGCGCGGCTTCGAGCCGGTCTCCTGGGACGAAGCGCTCGACGAGGCCGAACGGCTGCTGCGCGCCGCGCGCGGCCGTGTCGTCACCGCCCTCTCGGGTACGGAGAGCATCGAGCAGGCGTTCGCGCTCGGGCTGCTGCTGCGCCGGGGCCTCGACTCGCACCAGGCCGTCATGCCGGAGGAGATCTCCGGTGCGCTCGACGCCTACCGGCTGCCGCTGTCGGCGATCCGCGACGCGCAGGTCGTCGTCGTGCTCGGCGACGTGCCGCTCGCCGAGCGCGCGCCGATCGTCGACCTCTGGGTC
>DATFMW010000297.1:0-2380 GCA_035266765.1 Gaiellaceae bacterium
GAGAACGGGGGCTTCCTCGGAAGCACGCTGCCCGCGCTCGAGCCGATGAAGCCCGGCAGCTGCGGCCCGGGAGTACTCGGGATCTTCCCGGTGATCTACGACGAGGAGCGCAACGTGGTCGAGGCGGGAAGCGACCGCGCCGGCAACATCTGCATCCGCAACCCCTGGCCGGGCGGCTTCCAGACGATCTGGGGAGATCCCGACCGGTTCGTCTCCACCTACTACGAGAAGTACTGCAGCGACAAGACGAGCACCGACTGGCACGACTGGCCGTACTTCGCCAACGACGGTGCCGTCCAGGCGGCCGACGGCTACTTCCGGATCCTCGGCCGGGTCGACGACGTCATCAACGTGGCCGGCCACCGGCTCGGCACCAAGGAGCTCGAGTCGGCGACCATGACCGTCGAGGAGATCGCCGAGGCCGCCGCGGTTCCCGTCATCGACGACGTGCGCGGCCGGGCGGTCGAGATGTACGTCGCACTGAAGCCGGGGTTCTCGGCCAGCAAGGACATCGAGCAGAAGGTGACCAGCGCGATCGAGGAGGAGATCGGCAAGATCGCCCGGCCGAAGAACGTCTGGATCGTCGCGGACATGCCGAAGACGCGATCGGGGAAGATCATGCGTCGGGTGATCGCGTCGATCTCCAACTTCACCGACGTCGGCGACGTCACGACCCTGGCCAACCCCGAGATCGTCGAGGACATCCTGCACCACGTCCACACCGAGAAGATGAACCGCGGGGACACCCCGCGCGAGCTCTCCGAAAAGGAGAGGGAGGAGATCAAGGCATTCGGCCAGGCCGAGTAGCCGGCCGGCGGGCACCTGTCACACGAGAGAAAGGACGCTTCCGAGACACCGCGAGATCGCCGAGCGACCGCAGGACCCCGGGAACGGCGGGGCTTTGGATGACACAGCAGTACCTCGTCGGCGAGTTCTCATTGCTGCTCGCAGAGTTGCGACCGGCTCCGACTGCGCCGCTGACCGACGCCCTCGACGGCCTCCGCAGCGCGGTCGAGTGCGCCTCGCCCGCGCTCCTCCCGCGGCTGGCCTGCGAGGCGACGACGCTCGCCGACGCGATCTGCTGGACCGCCCTCGAGCTGGGCGACGTGGACGCCTTCACCCGCTGCACAGTCGGCGCCGGGGCGCTCCGAGAGTTCAGTGACAGCGCCGGTCTCTCGGGCTACTGGTGACCTGAGTCGTGCTCCGCTTCCGCTCCGAGCGGGAGAGGGACATGTGCGAGGGCGTGCTCGACGTCGTGCGGCTGAACGAACAGGGCCTGGTATTCGCTCTGATTGCGAATCCGCCGAAGCGCATCGAGCTCGTCGACGTGTTGCTCGATGCCGAGCGCGTCGAGCGTCGAGCGCTGCCAGCGCGTACTCCCCAGTCTTCACGTGTCCGCCCTGCCCCTTTGTGATCCGGTAGCCGTGAGCGCGCATGGTGCGCCTGGATCGCCTTGCGCATCGCGTCGTAGAGACCGGTGAAGGCCAGCGTCGGATCGAGTTCAGCGATCTCGGCAGCGGCGTCGATGTGTCGCCGCGCGGTCGCAATCTCCTCGCGCGCCGTTTCCCGGTCGGGCTCAACCCGCGCGATCTTGCCTCCGGCGAGCAGCCGTTGAACGTCAGCTTCAGTCATCAGCGAGGTCGAGTTCGACGAGGGCGCCGCGTGCGACCGACCGGAGGAAGCCACTCTTCTTTGTCTCCCACTCCTCGGGTGGGACGACGGTCGGGTTGACCTCGTAGCCGAGCTGGCGTTCCAGATCGCGTCCGATCCGAGCGAGCACACCACGCTGGGGCGAGCCGACGGCGAGAAGGTCGAGGTCGTTCGGAGCCTCGCCGAGCTCCCCGAGATAACGGGCAGCCCAGGAGCCGTAGAGAAAGGCGCGCTCGATCCCGCTGACTCCGCGTAATGCGCGCTCCAGCAGCGGCACCGGCCCGAACGCGCGCAGGAGCAGGTCGCTGAGCGCCGAGAAGTAGACCGACGCGTCGTTCCGGCGCAGACGGCGCTGGTTGCCGATCCGCTCGCTCCGGATGGGGCCTGCTCGCTCGAGCCTGTCCGCCTCACGCGAGAGGGTCGTGTGGCTCAGGTCGAGCTCGCGCGCGAGCGCCGAAAGCGTTGTTGTCTCCTCGGGTCGGAGGTAGAGATACGCGAGCAGGCGTGCCTGTCCGTCAGAACGGAAGATCGGCAGGAGCGGGGGCGCGTCAGTCTGCATGTGCGTATAGCGCACCAATCTGTGCGTCATACGCACGTCAGCTGGTACGCCGACCGCCCGCAACCAGCGGCTCTCCCACGTCCAGGTACACGAGACCTGGCCCTCGCACTGCCCTCTGACGGACTCGAACCGTCGTCCCCTCGGCGGCTGATAGGTGGTCGCGGGATCCGG
>DATFMW010000298.1:0-2325 GCA_035266765.1 Gaiellaceae bacterium
CGCCGAGGTCGACACCGACCTGTCGCCGGAGGAGCGCGTCCGACTCGCGTTGAAGAGAGCCGCATGAGCACGCAGTTCCTGGCGCCCGACGTTCGCGAGGAGGACGAGGATCTCGAGCAGAGCCTCCGCCCGCGCCGCCTCGACGACTTCGTCGGGCAGGAGCGCGTGAAGGAGCAGCTGACGATCGCGCTCGCCGCGGCGAAGGCGCGCGGCGAGGCGCTCGACCACGTCCTGCTCGCCGGCCCGCCCGGGCTCGGCAAGACGAGCCTCGCGCACATCATCCGAGAGGAGCTCGGCGTCGGCATCCGGCCGGTCGCGGGCCCGGCGCTCGAGCGGAAGGACGTCGCCGCGATCCTGACCGCGATCGAGCAGCGCGACGTCGTCTTCGTCGACGAGATCCACCGCATCAGCCGCGCGGCCGAGGAGATCCTCTACCCGGCGCTCGAGGACTTCCGGCTCGACATCGTGATGGGGCAGGGGGCGGCGGCGCGGACGCTGACGCTCGACCTGCCGCCGTTCACGCTCGTCGGCGCGACGACGCGGACCGGGCTCCTCACCTCGCCGCTGCGCGACCGCTTCGGCATGACGTTCCGGCTCGACTACTACGAGCCGGCAGAGCTCTCCCGGATTGTCGTCCGGTCGGCCCGGATCCTCGGCGTCGCGATCGCCGCGGATGCGGCCGACGAGATCTCCGGCCGCGCGCGCGGCACGCCGCGGATCGCGAACCGGATCCTCCGCCGCGTTCGCGACGTCGCCGAGGTGCGCCACGAGGGCTCGATCACGATGGGGATCGCCCGCGAAGCGCTCGACCTGCTCGAGGTCGACGAGGCCGGGCTCGAACGCCTCGACCGCGAGCTCCTGCGCGCGATCGCCGAGAAATACGACGGCGGCCCCGTCGGCGTGAACACCCTCGCCGCCTCGCTCGGGGAGGAGCCGGAGACGCTCGAGTACGTCTACGAGCCGTACCTGCTCCAGCTCGGCTTCATCGCCCGCACCCCGCGGGGGCGGACGATCACCAAGCTGGGGCGGGCACATCTCGGGGGACCCACCGAATCGCAGTTGTTCTGAGCGGGCGTGCCCGCCGCCCGCCCTGTTCCCTTCGCACCGCTTCGCGGCGAGGCGCTCGTCGCTTCGCGACGCGCGGCTCGCCGCTCTCGCTTTCCTGCTCGGGAACGGCGTCCGGCGTGGACGGCGTCCGGAGGCGGACCGATGCGGGCCGCGCCCGAGCGTGGTCGGGCGCGGCGGCGAAGCGGACCGGCCCTGCACGGCGATAGGCTCGTTCAGTGCCCGAGCTGTGGACACCCGTGGTCGAGGGGCCGCACGAGGCGTTCGTCGAGCGGCTCCATCGCGCGATCGGCGCGTTCGCCGAGGAGGCTGGCGTCGAGAAGCCCGTCGTCGAGATCGAGCTCGCCGACACGTCGCGTTTCGTGCTCGACCGGATCCTGCCCGAGCCCGGCTACGGCATGGTCACGCTCTACGTCCGCGAGGTCCGCGACCCGCACGGGGACGGGCCCGACGCGCTCATCGTCCCGATCGGCTCGATCCGCCGCCTCGAGCTGCGCAAGGCGCCGGAGGAGCGCGTCGCCCGCTTCGGCTTCGCGGTGCCGCAGGCCGGCGACGCGGCCGAATAGCGCCTACGCCGCGGCTGGCGCCGGTGCGACGCGCGCCCGCAGCGCGCGCCCGCCGCTGACGAGCCACGGTGCGACGAGCAGCGCCATCACGTCGAACCAGACGTAGCCGCTCGCCACGCCGCTCGGCGGGTTCCCGTCCGGGATCCCGAGCCCGGGCAGCTCCGCCGCCCAGCGCCACGTCCCGATCGACGTCCCGTAGAGCTCGAGCGCGCCGACGACGAGGAAGACGCCCGCGTAGGCGGCGCGGTTGCGCGAGCGCCACAGGAACACGCAGAGGAGCGGCACGCCGATCGCGCCGGCCGCGTCGAGCCGCGGCATGACGGTGAGGCCCGCGAGCCCCCAGCCGAGTGCGCCCGTCGCAGCGGCCGCGACGAGGAGCCGCACCCGGACGAGTCCGACGAGCGCGACGCCGCTGAGGTAGACGAGCCCGTGCGCCGGCGGGATGAAGAGCGGCAGGTTGTGCAGCCGGTAGTGGTAGACACCCCAGACGAGCGAGCCGGTCACCTCGCCGACGGTCGCGAAGGCGACGACGCCGAGCGCCTGCGCCCGGGCGAGCGGCGGCAGCGGACGCAGCGACGCGAGCAGCACCGCCCACGTTGCGAGGCCGAGCGCGCGCTGCTCCCAGATTCCCGCGCGGGTGTCGAGTGCGAGCAACGCCGTGAGGTAGACGGGCCCGGCCGCCGCGTACCAGCGC
>DATFMW010000299.1:0-3499 GCA_035266765.1 Gaiellaceae bacterium
CGCTTCGTGCCCGGGCACCCCGTCGCGGGCGGTCACACCGGCGGCCCGCGCCGCGCGGCCGCCGACCTGTTCGAAGGCGCGACCTGGTTCCTCTCGCCCACACCGGCGAGCGAGGCCGCCCGGGTCGAGCGTGTCGAGCGGTTCGTCACCGCCCTCGGCGCCCGCAGCGTGCGCCTCGACGCCGCCGCCCACGACCGGCTGCTCGCGCTCACGAGCCATCTCCCGCACGCCCTCGCGAACCTGCTCATGCGCCAGGTCGCCGACGCCGCGAGCGGCGACGAGGGGCCGCTCGCCCACGCGGGCGCGTCGCTGCGCGAGATGACGCGTGTCGCCGGCGCGAACCCCGCCGTCTGGACGGACATCTTCCTCGCCAACGCCGACGAGATCGCCGACGCGCTCGACGCATACCGCCGCGGCGCCGACGAGCTCGAGCGAGCGCTGCGCAGCGGCGACCGCGAGCACGTCGAGCGCACGATCGCCGAGGCGGCCGACGCGCGCAGCCGGATGCTCGCCTACGCCTACCAGACCGAGGCCGCGCAGCTGAACCGCATCCGCGTTCGCGTCCCCGACCGACCGGGCGTGCTCGCACAGATCACGCAGATCCTCGGCGCGGCCGGGATCAACATCGAGGACTTCGAGCTGCGCCACGTCTCGCCGGAGTACGGCGGCGTGCTCGTGATCCTCGTCACCGGCGCCGACACGGCGAACCTCGCGCGCCAGCTCCTGCGCCGCGAGGGCTACTCCGCCGCTTAGCCGGCCGGAAGTCTGCGACTTCCGGCCGGGGGCGCGCGTGACGGGACGGCGGTGGCGCTGCGGGGCGAGCGCGGTCGCCCCTCCGCGGACGGGAGCGCGGTCGACAAAGAACGGATCTGGACGGTTTGCCTGCCCCGGCGCGGTCGCGCGCGGCCTCCGGCCGGGTGCGACGCAGCCGCCACAGGCCGGAGGCTAAGCCGAGCGCAGCAGGCTTAGCCGGAGGCCGAACCAGCGGCCGGTCCTGCCGCAGGCACGACCGACCGCGACGACACCACGAATCCATCCACAGTCGCTCTTGGGCGAGAGCGCCCTCTCTCGCGTTGAGGAGACCGCGCTCTCCTCAACGCGACACCACCACCCCGCCACGCGCGCCCGACCCCGCCCGCGTTGCGCAGCAACGCGGGCGGCGAGTTCCCCTCAGCGCGAGGCCCGCTCGGCCTCGGCCACCACGTGCTCGAACTCGGCGAAGGCGTCCGCCCAGGTGGCGGGGTCGCGGAGGTCGACGCCGACCGGCTCGAGCAGGTCCTGCGGCGAGCGCGAGCCGCCGAGGGCGAGCAGCTCGAGGTAGGCCGGGCCGAAGGAGCCGGGCTCCTCGCGGTGGCGCCGCACGAGCGTGAACGCGACGAGGTGCGCGAACGCGTACGCGTACGTGTAGAAGCGGACGTCGATGAAGTGCGGGATGTACGACCAGCCGAACCGGTACCCGTCCGGCAGCGCGATCGAGCCCCCGTAGTAGCGCTCGTTCTCCTCCATCCACATGCCGGCAAGCCGGTCGCTCGTCAGCGCCTTGCCCTCGCCGCGGGCCGCGTAGGCGCGCTGCTCGAAGCGGGCGAGCACCGTCTGCCGGAAGATCGCCGCCAGCGCCCCCTCGACCTCGTCGGCGAGCAGCGCCATCCGCGTCTGGCCGTCCGTCTCCCGGTCGAGCAGGTGCTCGACGGCGAGGAGCTGGGCGACCGTCGACGGGATCTCCGCGACCGCGATCCCGGAGCGAGCGGAACGGTACGCCTGGCGCTCGTACGCGAGTGCGCCGTGCGTCGCATGACCGAACTCGTGCGCGAGCGTGACCACGTCCTGGAGCTTGTCCGTGTAGTTGAGGAGCACGAACGGGAGCACGCTCTTCGAGACCGAGTTGCAGTACGCGCCGCCGATCTTCCCGTGCCGCGGCTCCGCGTCGACGTGGCCGCGGTCGAGGCAGCGCCGGAAGACGTCCGCGAGGCGCGGCTCGAGGCCGCGGAGCGACTCGTCGACGATCGAGACCGCCTCGTCCCAGCGGACGTCGCGGCCCTCGCCGAGCGGGGCGTACTGGTCGGAGAGCTCGAGCCGGTCGATGCCGAGCAGCTCCGCCTTGCGCGCGAACCAGCGGCGCGCGAGCGGATAGTGCTCCTCGACCGCGCGCAGCATCGCCTCGACGACCTCGCCGTCGAGCTCGTTGCGCATGTTCGTCGGCAGCATCGGGTCGGGGACGCCGCGCAGCCGGTCGACGGCGAGCCGGTCGCCGACGAGCGCGTCGTAGCAGGCCGCCTGCACGTCGGCCCGGCCCGCGAGCCCCTCGTAGAGCGCCGCGAGCGCCGCACGACGCACGTCACGCTCGGGCCGGTGGACGTACGAGAGCAGCCGGTCGATCGTGTGCGGCTCGACCCCGTCGCCGGCGTCGAAGTCGATCTGGAGCGTCGCGAGCTGACGGCCGTGCAGCGACTGCCACGCCGACACGGCGGGCTTGCGCGCGTTCAGCGCCTGCTCCTCGGGCTCGCCGAGGACGTACGGCTTCTCGAACCGGGAGACACGCAGCTTGTGGGCGTACGGCTCGAGCTCGGGTGCCACGAGCAACGTCTCCGCCGTCTCGTCGTCGACGGCGAGCCACTCGAGGTCGACGAAGAGGAGCAGGTTCTCGAGGTCGGCCTCGCGGTCGCGCGAGATCGTGGCGAGATCCTGCGTCTCCGCGTCGGTCGCCTGGGTGTGCTCCCGCGCCACGGCGTAGAACCCGACACGGGAGACGTCCTCGACGAGGTCGTCGAGCTCCTCGAGGAGCGCGCGGAGACCGGCCCCGTCGATCCCGGCGATACGGCCCCGGTGCGTGTCCGCGAACGTCTGCGCCCGAGCGAGCGACGCGTCCCATTCGGCGCGGGCGGCGTCTGCGTCCGAACACAGGTCCGACAAATCCCAGCGGATCCCGTCGGCACTCGTCGCCGTCGTCGCCATCGCCGGTCGAGCGTACCGGAGCGTCCGCGTGAAGGCGGAAGAAGAGTCGAAACCCTGCCGGTCGTAAGCCATACTCCGGCTCTCGTCATGTCCGTCGAGCAGCCACCCGTCCCCGACGACGCAGGAACAACGGTGGAGCTCCGTTCCGGCGGCCCTCGCCGCGGACGCTGGCTCCTCTGGGGTGGCCTGCTCCTGGCTGGCGTGCTCGGGGGCGCCCTGATCGGCGTCCTCGAACGCTCGCACGGCTCATCGACTCCCGCCGTGGCCGGGATCGCTCCCGCGCCTCCGGTGGAGACGTGGGCCGCCGGCGAGAAGCTCGCACCGGACTTCGCGCTCCACGACGAGGCGGGACAACCTGTCTCGCTCGCGGCGTTTCGGGGCCGCCCCGTGCTGCTCGCGTTCATGGATCCTCAGTGCGGCGACTTCTGCCCGCTCGAGGCGAAGATCATCGACACCGCCCTCGCCCGCCTGCCCGCGTCCGAGCGTCCGACCGTCATCGCGCTCAGCGTCAACCTGTGGGGGAACGCGCCGTCGATCCTGCGCCGGG
>DATFMW010000300.1:0-3647 GCA_035266765.1 Gaiellaceae bacterium
CGACGCGCTTGCCGGCGGAGGGCGAGTCGCCGTCGATCTGCACCTCGACGATCTCGAGGTTCTCCTTGCGCAGCTCCAGCAGGTGGATCAGGTCGTGCTCGGGCACCTCGTGCTCGACGAGCGCCATGATGCTCGAGGTCGCGCAGATCGTCGGCGAGATGCCGAGCAGGTCGAAGTGCGCCTGGTTGCGCGGGTCGTTGACGCGTGCGATCACCTTCGGCACCTCGTACTTCTCCCGCGCGAGCTGGCAGATGACCATGTTGTCCTCGTCGTCGCCGGTGAGGGCGAGGACGATGTCGGGCGGCCGGGCGATGCCCGCGCGCTCGAGGATGTGCAGCTCGGTCGCGTCGCCTCGCTGCACCTGATGCTCGAACTCGTCCTCGAGCCGCTCGAAGCGGTCGCGGTGCTGCTCGATCAGCGTCACCTCGAAGCCGAGCCGGCACAGCGAGCGCATGACGTTGGCGCCGACCTTGCCGCCGCCTGCGACGAGGACGTACATCAGCCGGCGGCCTGCGCCCTCAGGCCGGGGATCTCGCAGGCGCGCACCGACTCCATCAGCGTGTCGATCGCCGTGCTCGTCGGGCAGACGGTTCGCAGCCCGCGCTCGGCGTAGAACTTCGCGCGCGCCGGGTCGAGCACGCGCACGACGACGCACTGCACCGCGAAGCGCTTCTGCGCCACCTGCCCGATCACGATGTTCGTGTTGTCGCCGTCGGTCGCGACGACGACCGCGTCGGCCTGGTCGATCCCGGCCTCGAGCAGCAGATCGACGTCCATGCCGTGCCCGACGATGAACGTGCCGGGCCAGTCGTGGCCGAGCCGCGAGAGGGCGTCCTCGTTCTCGTCGATCACGCCGACGTCCCACTCCTCCTCCTGGAGGAGCAGTGCGATGGAGGAGCCGACGCGGCCGCAGCCGATCACGAGGGCCTTCATACCGCGTGCAGCGTAGCGCGCCGCCGGCTGGTCGACGCTGTCATCGGGCTACGCCGGCGTCTCCTCGAGCACGCCCTGCGGGAACGCGACGATCAGCACCTCGGTGTTCGCCTTGCGCAGCACGTAGTCGACGGTGGGCGAGAAGAAGCGCGACTGCCGCCGCCAGCGCGGCGCGGAGCCGAGGACGATCAGGTCCGCCCCGCCCTCGTCGGCCGCCCGGACGATCGCCTCGCCGATCGCGCGGGCGCGCACGGTGCGGCCGATCACCCGGACGCCGTTGTCCGCCCCGAGGGCCGCCGCCTCGGCGAGCGACTCGGCCGCTTGCGCCTCCTTGCCGGCGAGATCGGCGTCGAGCGCCTTCTCGAACGGGACGAGGATCACGTGCAGCGCCTCGACGGCGGCGCCGCGCTCCTGGGCGAGCTGCACCGCGGTCGCAATCATCTCCTCGCCGATCTCGCCGAGCTTCATCGGCACGAGGATCCGCGAGAACTCGACCTCCGGCATCTCCTGCTCGTCCGCCGCCTCGACGTGCTCGAGCAGGCCCTCGCCGCGCGACCGGCGCACGAGCAGGTAGACGACGACGCCGCAGGCGAGCCAGGCGGGGCCGCCGTAGCGGGCGCCGATGTGCGTCCAGACGGCGACGACGAAGATCGCCGCGGTCGCGAGCGCGCCGACGACCGCCGGAAGCGGGATCTCCGCGCCCCGGATGTGCACTCCGAACGGCACGCGGAACGGGCGAGGCAGCTCCGGCTCCGACACCCGCAGGCGAATCACGGCGAGCTGCGCGGCGGTGAACGCGAGCAGGACGCCGAAGCTGAAGAAGCTCGCGAGGAACGAGACCGTGTCGGTCAGAAACGAGGCCGCGAGCAGAAGCCCGATCGAGATCGTCGTTGCGGCGATCACGGCCTGCGGGGAGACGAGCGTCCGCCGGTGCAGGCGCCCGAACAGGCGCGGCAGCTGCCCGTGCTCGCCGAGCGAATACGCGAGCCGGCCGAAGCCGGACACCGACGTGGCCGCCGCGGTGAGGAGGATGAGCGCGCCCGTGAGCCCGACGTAGATCCGCAGCACGTGTGCGAACGCCGACGGCAGGTGAGCCTGGAGCGCCGAGACGATCCCCATCAGCGGAGCCCGCTCCCAGTCGGTGGCGAGCGCGGTCGTTCCGTGCGGCGCCGGGTAGGCGGAGAGCCCGATCAGCGCGATCAGGACGTAGATCACGACGACCGCGGTGACGGCGCTGAACAGGCTGCGGGGCAGGTCTCGGCCGGGTTCGCGCGTCTCCTCGGCGAGGTTCGCCACCGTCTCGAGGCCGGTGTAGGCGAGCATCGCGAGCGGCAGCGCGAATGCGATCTCATGCCACGACGGCTGGACGCCGACCGACAGTCCGCGCGTGAGCGCGCTGCCGGAGAAGAGGAGCCCGAAGCCGAGCACGACGAGCAGCAGCTGCGTCACGAGGTCGAGCAGCGGTACCGCGATCCCGAACGAGTAGAGCTTCGTCCGGCGTACGAGGCGCGACAGCCCGATCGCGCCGATCACGAGGCAGCCGGCGATCACGTCGCCGGGATGGCGGGCGATCGAATGCACGCCGATCGCCAGCCCGAGGTAGTGCGGCAGGAAGAGCGCCGACAGCGCGATCACGATCAGGTAGTCGAGGAAGAGCACCCAGCCGGTGAGGAAGCCGGCGAAGTCGTTGAACGCGACGCGCACGAACGTCGCCGCGCCACCCGTCTCCTGGATCGCCGCCGTCCCCTCCGCGTACGAGAGCGAGACGACGATGAAGAGGATCCCGACGACGCCGAGCACCGCGGGCGTGAACCCGAGCGCGTGCAGGGCGACGATGCCGAGTGCGAAGTAGATCGAGGAGGCGACCTCGCCGTAGGCGACCGAGGCGAGCGCCGGGGCGTCGAGCACACGTTGGAGCCGCGGAAGCTTGCGGGCCATCTACCGCCTGCGCAGGAGATGGATGCGCCCGACGCCGAGCGCGACGAAGAGCACGCCGAGGAGGTAGCCGAAGCTGCCGCCGCCCGCGAGCGTCGTCTCGACGAGGATCGCGACGCCGAGCGCGGCCGCGATCACGCCGAACACGAGCGTCGACCGCCGGTACAGGGTGGTCATGCGCACCTCACGCGGTCACGTCCGGGCTCGCGGCGACCATCACGCGGCAGGGCGCATGCTTGAGCACGAAGTCGACGGTGTCGCCGAAGATGCGGCGGCGCCCGGTCATCAGGCGCATGCGACGCGGGCCGCCCATGACGATGATCCCGGAGCCGCGGCGGGTGGCCTCGTCGACGATCGCGCGGCCGGAGTTGCGCGTGCGGGCGATGCGGCCGATCACCTTGACACCGTACGCGTCGCCGATCGCGCGTGCCTCGTCGAGCTGGCGGTTCGCCTCCGTGACCAGCTCGGGGAGGTACGTGTCGAGCGGCAGGTCGAGCGGCACCGGGATCGCGGTCACCGCGACGATCGTCGCGCGCCGCTCGGTCGCGAGCCGGCACGCGAGATCCATCGCCTCGTCGGAGGCGTACCCGGGCGCGACCGGCACGAGGATGTTGCGGTACTCGAGCGCGGTCGCCGGGCCGATCACGACCGGCGCGCGCAGCGTCTTGGCGAGCGGCGCCTTGACGACGCGCCTCCGGTAGAAGACGTAGACGACGAAGCCGAGCGCGAGCCAGCCGAGGCCCGCGTAGCGCGTACCCGGTCTCTGGACGACGACGACG